>JAPOVQ010000031.1 GCA_026708035.1 Chloroflexota bacterium
GTGCGGCCCGGGCGGGGGCTGGCGTGCGTGCACGCCGAGCCGTAGCCCGCGCCACTCCTCGACGTGGACTGCGCCGTGGAGGAAGGAGATGCGCTCGACGCTGTTGCTGTCGCAGGTCACCGGCAGCGGGAAGTACCGCGCTGCGGAGTTGACGTTGTCGGGATTGGCCTTGTCGTCGTCGAAGACGATCTCGGTGCCGAAGGCGACGCTGCCGGCGTCGATCACCTCGACGGGAGCGATCCGATGTCCGAGGAAGTGCTCCGGGGTCAGGTGGACCTGCCACGCGGGCAGTTGCTTGCCGTCGGCTGGGCGGGGCCGGGAGCGGATGGTGACCTTCGCGCGCCGGGCCAGCGAGTAGACGCCCATCCCGGCGGGGTCTTCGCGCCGGGCGGTCTCGGCGTCCCAGTCGGTGCGGCCGAAGGCGAGCAGTGCGGCCGGGTCGGCGATGCCCCGGCCGTTGTCTACGACGCGGACCTCGCCGTCCGCGATGGTGACGTCGACCTTCGTCGCGCCGGCGCGGCGGGCGTTCTGGAACAGCTCGTTCAGCGTCTCGACGGTCGTGGCGTTGAAGAAGCGGGTGACGCGGCTGATGGCGTCCTCGTGGACGCGGGCGCGGATGGTTGCGGGCAGCAGTTTCTCGGGCATCGTCTCTCCTGGCGTGTCGGGTGGGTTCTTCGGGCCTGCTGGCCCGGTGCGGCGTCAGTCGCCGCCGTGCTCGTCGGTTTCCGCGCCGCCGGTCTTGCGGCTTTGCGGCACTCGCGGCTCGGGCGGCTGTAGCGGGTCCGGCGGCGCGGCGTGGCGGCTCGGCTGGCGGCGTTCGGCCTCGACGGTGGGGCTCGGCAGCCGCCGCCGGGTCTCCTCGACCAGGCCGATCGGGTCCGGGTGGGTGTCCAGGCAGTTCAGCAGGCGCTGTCCGGCTGCGGGGACCGTCCCTGAGAGCGCCATCGCGCCGATGTGGCGGCGCGTGTTGCGGAGGACGTCGGCCGCCGGCGCGTCGTCGTCTTCGGGCCAGCAGGCGAGCAGGCCCGCCTGGGTCCAGCGCTGGATGTCCTCGGGCTCGTACGTCCAGTTGACCATCGCTATGTCGGCGTCGTACAGGACCAGGCCGGTCGTGTGCGTTCCGCGGTGTCCGGCTTCGACCGCCCAGCGGTTGACCTCGACGTGGTCGATGACCGTCATCTCGGTTCGCAGGCAGAGCCACGCTTCCAGGGCGATGGTCTCGCACACCATCCTGGCCTCGGCGCTGCGGCGGACGTCGTCCGGGCGGCAGCCGGGGAATCCCCGCGGGTCGATCTCGTCGAGCAGCCGCACGGCCTGGTCGCTGTAGACCCGCGGCGGCTGAATGAGGACGTACGGGCTGGAGGCGTCGTTCCACACCTTCCACCACCAGGACTCCTCGGCGAGCTGCCGGGCCGCGTGCATCGCCCCGCGCGCGCGGTGGTGCTCGAGCAGGTTCGCGGCCAGGTCCGTTCCCGACGTGATTGCTCCAGCGCTGGTCGGCGCGAGCTGCTCGGCTATGGCGGGCAGTATTCCCATCTTGAGCTCCTTGAGCTCCAGCCATGCGGCGAGCAGGCCCCGCGCCGTCGGGTGCCTGAGTTCGTTCGTGTGGAACAGCGTCATGCTGGTGGTCCGGGTGTGGCGCCCTGTCGCCCTCCAAGTCTGGAGGCGGCAGGCGCTCCGGTGGTCGGGTTGTGTGGCGGTCGTCGTTACGACGGCTGTGTTTCCAGCGATTCGGTCGCCGGTTCGAGCCACGCCTGCAGCACCTGCTCGTGGGTGTGCTCGCCGCGGATCATTCCCGTCCTGCGGGGTGCGATCAGCCGGCGCTGCTCTTCGGTGAGCCTGATCTGGACGGTGCGTCGGCCGTAGGGCCGCCACTCGTTCTCGTGGACGATCGCGATGTAGTTCGGGGTGTCGTCGATCAGCACGACCGTGAGGGTGTCGGGGACCAGGGGCGGGTTTGCCCCCGGGTCGGTCTTCGTCTTCATCTGGAGACTCCCTCCTTCAGGAGGGGGAGGAACCGGACTTTTTCCGGAGCGGGCAGCGACTCGAGCGCCGTCGTTGCCGCGCTGGCGTCGCTCGATCCCTGATTGCTGGTCTGCGCTCAGCGCCCGCGCCGCCGCATCCGGTTCTTTCCGTGATTGTGGTCGCTCATGCGGCCTGGCGCTCCGCTTGCTCTCGTGAACCTCGAGAAGCGCGATCGCCTGGATCTGCCGTTGTTCTTCCAGTGTCCTGTTCGTGGGCTTAGTACCGCTGGGTCATAAGTTCGGCAACGTATTCACGCGGCATCAGCCAGGGACGGTGAGTCGAGCTTCTTGAGGAGTTTGGTCAAGTCGTCGCGGGTGAAGGTCCATTCGAACGGTTTGCCGATTTCGGCGAAGTGGCTCTCGAAGCTGCGGAGGCGGTCGGCGAGCTCTGCCGTGCCAGCGAAGTCGTTGGGCGTCAGGACCTTGCGTTGCACGATCGAGAAGTAGATCTCGATCTGATTGAGCCAACTGGCATGGCACGGGGTATGGACGAGCTGCAGCCTGGGGTCCCACGTCTGAGCCCGTTGGATGGATCGCGCGCCGCGGTGCGAGGAGCCGTTGTCGACGATCCAGAACACGCGCCGGGCCTGCCGGTAGGGGTCGGTAGCCATGACCTGCTCGACCAGGCGACGGAAGGGCAGGGTTCCGGTTTTGGCCTCACAGCGTCCGACCACCTGGGCGCGGTGCACGTCGAGGGCTGCGAGGCAGGCCCAGGCCCCGCAGCGTTGGTATTCGTGTCCGACGCGCCTGGCGCGGCGGGGGCGGGGGGGCACGGGGGCGGGCGTCCGGGGCCGCC
>JAPOVQ010000032.1 GCA_026708035.1 Chloroflexota bacterium
CCATCGTTTACGGCGTGGACTACCAGGGTATCTAATCCTGTTCGCTCCCCACGCTGTCGCTCCTCAGCGTCAGGTCAGACCCAGACCGCCGCCTTCGCCTCTGGTGTTCCGTCCGGGATCTACGCATTCCACCACTCCCCCGGACGTTCCGCGGCCCTCTGCCTGCCTCGAGCTCGGTGGTTTGCTCCGACCCTCCCCGGGTAAGCCGGGGGCTTTCACAGGGCACCTGCCGAGCCGCCTACGAGCGCTCTACGCCCAGTAATTCCGGATAACGCTCGCCTCCTACGTATTACCGCGGCTGCTGGCACGTAGTTAGCCGAGGCTTATTCCTGGGGTACCGTCAGTTGCGTCCCCCAGAAAAGGGGTTTACGACCCGAAGGCCTTCATCCCCCACGCGGCGTTGCTGCGTCAGGCTTTCGCCCATTGCGCAAGATTCCCCCATGCTAAACCCCGTAGGGCTCGGGACCATATCTCAGTCCCCGTGTGGCGGATCATCCTCTCAGACCCGCTACCGATCATCGCCTTGGTGGGCCATTACCCCACCAACTAGCTAATCGGCCGCAGCCCCCTCAGCAGGCGCCATATCGAGTTCCCCCGACACAGCTTTCGTCCACGGGCATCACCCCGCGACCACATGCGGTATTGTCCCCGGTTTCCCGGGGTTATTCCCCACCCGCCGGTAGGTTAGCTACGTGTTACGCACCCGGACGCCACGGTCGTGGCGAAGCCGAAGCTTCACCCGTACCGTTCGACTCACATTGGTAAAGCACGCCGCCAGCGTTCATCCTGAGCCAGGATCAAACTCGCCAAAAAAACCTCAGCTCGACCGCAACGCGGCCAAGCGGTTGGTCAGTGTGTTAGACCGCCGGGCGCCGAAACGCCCCGCGGCTCCATCGAGCCGTCCTGATCAACACGGACTACTGTCGCGCTGAGATTCAGGCCATGGGCGACCCGAATCCTCACGCTCACTCTTCCCCTGTTAAGGTGCCGCGCGATTGCGGCTCGGACCCGAGAGATGCGCCGCCAAGGCGGGCAATATCAAAAGGGTCACCGCAGCGCGCACGGAAGCGCTCACATGCGTGAACGTGCCCCAAGGATAGCACGCAACCCCGTTGGCGAGGCCGAGGCAGGTTCGTCATTCCCGCCGAGCCGGGAATCTCGCGGCCGCTCAACCTGGCCGCCCACGGGTAGGGGCGGTTCGCGAACCGCCCTTGTCCTGTTATGCAAGGGTCTCCGGAGGCGGGAATCCACGCTCCACCCAACCTGGGGGCGTCCGAAGTTCTCGCGGGGCTCCATCGCCTGACTGGGTACTTCAAGGGACAGTCGGTGTGAGTGGGCGAGGGTGCCCGCACGTCGCCTATCAACCCGCTCCGTTGGCGAGGCCAATCCGGGGTGATATCCTTGCCCCGGCCATGGACGAGCACATGGCTGGCTCTCATCCAGAGTGGTGGAGGGAACAGGCCCTGCGAAGCCTGGCAACCTGCGCGGCCACGCGCAAGGTGCCAACTCCGGCGGCGAAAGTCGCGAGATGAGAGGTCACGGGAATCGTGACCCCTCGCTGGTCGGAGCAGCGAGGGGTTTCGTGCAAGTGGGATGTTCACGGTGAGCCACAGGCGCATCGTCCGTCGGCGGGTCATGGCGATGGCCGGGCCCGCGCGCGCCGCGGGCCGACCGGCCGCTTCGGCCGCCGTCTGAGTCCATCCCCCGAGGGCTAGCCCCCCGACCCATTGCCAACCGAAGGACGATTTTCCGTGAGCACCATCAACGCGCTCCAGTGCCGCGAGTGCGGCCGCGCCTACGAACCGAGAGCGGTTCACGTCTGTGAGTTCTGTTTCGGCCCGCTCGAGGTGCAGTTTGACTACCAGGCCATCCGCGACCGCGTCACGCGCGAGTCCATCGCCGCCGGTCCCCAAACCCTCTGGCGCTACGCCGACCTGCTGCCCGTCGAGAGCGGCTGGGACCCCACCTGGCCCGTGGGCCTCACGCCCCTGCAGCGCGCCCACAACCTGGGCGAGCGGCTGGGGCTGAACCGCCTCTACATCAAAAACGACACCGTCAACCCCAGCTTCTCCTTCAAGGACCGCGTCGTCGCCGTGGCCGTGGCCAAGGCGCGCGAGCTGGGCTTCGAGACCTTCGCCTGCGCCTCCACCGGCAACCTGGCCGGCGCCGTCGCCGCCGCCGGCGCCCGGCACGGCATGGACACCTACGTCTTCCTGCCCGCCGACATCGAGCTCGGCAAGGTGCGCGGCGCGGCGGTCTACGGCGCGCGCATCGTGGCCGTTGACGGCACTTACGACGAGCTCAACCGCCTCTGCAGCGAGATCGCCGACCTCTACGAGTGGGCCTTCTGCAACATCAACGTGCGCCCCTACTACGCCGAGGGGTCCAAGACCCTGGCCTTCGAGACGGTCGAGCAGCTCGGCTGGCAAGCGCCCGACCACATCGTGGCGCCCATCGCCTCCGGCTCGCTCTACACCAAGATCGGCAAGGGCCTGCGCGAGCTGGTGGACGTTGGGCTGCTGGACGAGCAGCACACCCGCATCCACGGCGCCCAGGGCGACGGCTGCGCCCCGGTCGCCGAGGCCTTCGCCCGCGACAGCATGACCTATCGCGCCGTGCGTACGCCCCAGACCATCGCCAAGTCGCTCGCCATCGGCAATCCGGCCGACGGGTTCTACGCCCTCAAGCTGGCCAAGGAGTGCGAGGGCGTCATCGACGCCGTCTCGGACGCCGAGATCGTGGACGGCATCCGGCTCCTGGCGGAGACCGAAGGCGTCTTCGCCGAGACCGCCGGCGGCGTCACCGTGGGCGTGCTCAAGCACCTGGTCGAGAACGGCGAAATTGGCCCCGACGACCTCACCGTCGCCCTCATCACGGGCAACGGCCTCAAGACCCAGGAAGCCATCGACAGCCAGACCGCCGACAGCTTCGCCGTCAAGCCCACCGTCACCTCATTCGAGCAAGTCCTCGCCGACCGCGGGGTCTACGTCACGGCCTAGGTCGCCAGGGCGCACAGAAGGAGCCGCACCGCATGCCAACCGTTCGCATCCCCACGCCGTTGCGCAGTCTCACCGGCGGCGAGAGCCGCGTGGACGTGGCCGCCGACACCGTCGGCGCGCTGGTCCAGCAGTTGGAGACCGACTATCCGGGCATGGCCGAACGCCTGCTCGACGCCGACGGCGAGCTTCGCCGCTTCGTCAACATCTACGTCGACGGCGACGACATCCGCTTCAAGGACGGCTTCGACACTGCCCTCGACGGCGTTGGCGAAGTCTCCATCGTCCCGTCCGTCGCCGGCGGCTAGCCCACCACGTTCCGGTTCCCTCTCCCCTGACGGGAACCTGTCTCCGGGTGCCTCGTTCGCGGTCCGATTCCCTCTCCCTCTGGAGACCTTTGCATAAACCCAGGGGCGGGGCGGACCATGGGGCGTCGCCAGGCGG
>JAPOVQ010000033.1 GCA_026708035.1 Chloroflexota bacterium
CGGCAGGACGTCGAGCCGTTGCCGCAGATCCTCGGGGTCCACGACCTCGCCCGCTGCGCGCTGCCAACCCAGCTCTTCCAGGGTCGCGAGCGCGCGGGACCGCGACCATCGCTCCAGATCGGCGAGCAGGGCGTTCCGACCTTCGGGATCGACGCCGGCGTCCGTCAGATAGCCGGGAAAGACCTGTGAACCGGCCGCAACTTCAGCCGGGCTGGGGAAAAAGTCGGCGGCCTCGATGCCCGGCGGAAGGACGCGCTCCCGCCACGCGATCTCGTACAGCAGGTCGTCGACTCCTTCGACCGCCGCGAGCAGCGCCGCTCGTGTGGCTCGCTTGACGGTGTACCCGCTCAATTCGCCAATGAGAACGCCGCCGGGGTCGTAGAGACGCAGTTCGCCGCTCAGGACCTCCGGCGGCTCTTCCGCTTCCGCTTCCGTCTCCCGCGAGGTCTCGCTCATGCGGACGTGACAATGCACGCGATCCGGCAGCCGTCCTCTGAGCCAGAATCGCTCCCAGCCGAACGGCAGATAGGTTGCTTCGCCCGGCGCGCCGGTAACGTTGCGTGCGACGCCCACGACCTGGAAGCAGCCGTCCAGCACCAGCGGATGCACGTCTAGCTGGTTCCGGCCCACGGCTTCCGGCAACGCCACCTCGGCCAACGCCTCACCGGGTCCGGACCACGCCCTTCCCAGGGTGCGGAACAACGGGCCGAGATCGACGCCGGTCGCGCTCCTGGCGCTGTAATACGCCGGCACATCGGCCGGCGCCAGACGGGCCTTGAGCGCATCCAGATCGATCCGCTCACCAGATTCCGGCAGCGGAGCGTCCGGCGCCACGCGGCATTCCACGTGGGTTGTCCACTCCTGCTCGGAGCCCTTGCTGAAAATCTGCACCTGGCGCGGGGACGCCGGCTCGGCGGCGTCGAGCACGACCTGGACCCTTCGGCCCGCGGCATCCGCCCCCTCGGCGGACTCTTTCTCCGAGAAGACCAACGGGCTGTGCAGCTGCATGTCGTCCACGACGATCGACCCGCGTCCCTCGGCGAGGCACGCCGAGGCCGCCATGGCGCCGTAGAGCGCGCCCGGCGCAATCAGACGGTCGAAGACCTTGTGATCCTTCAGCCAGACCGGGTCGGACGGGAGAACCTCCGTCTCAAAGGTGATCTCGCCACGCGCGGATTCGTGGCGGATGCCGAGCAATGGGTGTCCGGCGCCGGTGCGTCGTTGTCGTGATGCCTCGAGCCAGTAGCGCTCGCGCTGGAATGGATAGCTCGGCAGCGCAACCCGGCGCCGGGACTCGCCCGCAAACAGCCCCTCGAAGGAGATATTCAATCCGGCCTCGTAGGCTGCCGCGACAGCGTCTACGAATCCGGTCTCGGGCTCCGAAGAGGCGCCATTCCTGGGTGGCCGCCTGAGGCTGGCAAGCGCGACCGGCGCGTCGGCGACGTCTTCCGGCCAGGCCAGCGTGGTCATGGGTCCCAGTACCGCGTGCGGGCCAATCTCAAGCACCAGATCAACCCCGAGATCCGCCATCGCCCGGACGCCGCTTGCAAACGCCACCGGCTGCCGGGCGTGACGCCGCCAGTAGGCCGCGTCAAGCGCCGTGCCTGACTCCACCGCCCGCCCGGTGAGGTTGCTGATGACCGCGAGCGTGGGAGACCCGACTGTCACGCCGTCCAGGGACGCTTCCAGGCCATCCAGGGCAGGCTCCACCAGGGCGCTGTGGAAGGCGCGGGTCGTGTTCAGCCGTCGTGCGCGGATGCCCTCCGACTCGGCGCGCTCCAGGACGGCGTCGATGCCCGCCGCCGGACCGCTGACCACCATGTGGGCGCCGTTGTCCGCCGCAATGCTCAACTCGACGCCGTTGGACGCCGCGTTCAGCGCCTCGACGTCCGCCGCCACCCGAGCCGCCGGCGCAAAGATGGCGGCCATGGCGCCCGGCTTGACGTCGGACAGGAGGGCGCCACGCGCCGCGGCAAAGCGCATGCCGTCTTCCAGGCTGAAGATTCCGGCGGCCTGCGCCGCCGCGATCTCCCCAACGCTGTGCCCCAGCACCACGCTGGGCCGCACGCCCACGCTCGACCACAGCGCCGTCAGGGCGCACTCCAGGGCGTAGAGGGCCGGCTGCTCCCATGCGGTGTCGCCCAAGTCACCCTTGGCTCCATCTTGACCGAACATCACGTCCAGCAGCGAGACGCCCCGCGCCTCGCGGAACACGGCCTCGCAGCGGTCGAGCACCGCGCGCGCCACCGGCTCGGTCTCGTAGAGCGCCCTTCCCATGCCGACCCACTGGCTGCCTTGGCCGGTGTAGACGAATGCGACTTTGGTCGGCGACCGGGGCTCCGACCTCGTGTCCGAGCCGGACAACGCCGCGAGCCGGTCTCGCAACGATTCGGCGTCGTCGAACACGGCGCTGGCCCGGTGGTCGAATTGACTCCGCCCGACGCCCGCCGTCCAGGCCGCATCCGACAAGGCCGCGCCGTCGGAGTCATGCCCGTCGACGCTCTCGTCAATCCACGACAGATACCGCGTCGCTAGGTCCTTGAGCGCGTCCTCCGACTTGCCCGAGAGCGGCAAGACTCGGGTTCGGCGCGGAGCCAGACCGTCATTCGGAAGCGGCAGAGTGGCCAGAGAAGCCGGCAATGACGCCCCGACATCCTGCGCGGCGCCCGTCGGCGAGTCTTCCTCGCTGATCTCGCCGTTCGAGCCGGGGTATTCGCCGACGACCAAGTGGGCGTTGGTGCCGGATATCCCGAAGGAGTTCACCCCGGCCAGCCGTGGCCGCCGGCGGTCGCGCGGCCACTCCATCATGGTCGACGTGATCTGTATCGGCTGACTGTCCCAGTCGAAACTCGGGTTCGGGTCCTGGAAGTGCAGGTGTTTCGGAATCACGCCTCGCTTCACCACCAGCGCCGCCTTGATCAGGCCGGCGATGCCGGCGGCCGACTCCAGATGGCCCAGGTTGGTCTTCACGGAACCCGTCAGCAGCGGGCGGTTCGCTTCGCGTTCGCGGCCATAGACGGCGGCCACCGCGTCGAGCTCGATTGGATCGCCCACGGTCGTTCCGGTCCCATGGGCTTCCAGATAGTCGACCTCCGACGGCAGGACGCCCGCTTCGGCCAGTGCCGTCTCCATGACCTGTTCCAGCGCCGGCGTGTGCGGGACGGTCAGCCCGACGCTGGCGCCACCGTGATTGACCGCCGAACCTCTGATCACCGCCCAGATGCGATCCCCGTCGGCCTCGGCGTCGCTCAGGCGCTTGAGCACCACGACCCCGCAGCCTTCACCCCGCACGTATCCGTTCGCCGAGGCGTCGAAGGTCTTGCACTGGCCGTCGGGTGACAACATCATCGCGTCGGCGCGCAGCTCGTAGATGCGACCGTTCAAGATGGCCTGCACGCCGCCCGCAATAGCCACATCCGCCTTGCCGAACTGCAGGTCCTGCACGGCGTCGTGCACGGCCACCATGGCCGACGCGCAAGCGGCGTCGACCGCCTTGGCCGGCCCCATCAGCCCGAGGAAAAAGGAGACCCGTCCGCTGGTGCCGTTGAGGTTGGTGCCGCTGAGGGCGTAGAGGCTCTCGGCAGCCTCGGTCAGTCCGCTGGAGTCCACGACCAGCATGCGGTATTCGTCATTGCTGATCCCCGTGTAGACGCCGGAGCGGCTGCCGCTAAGCCGCGCCGGATCGATCCCCGCGTCCTCGAGCGCCTGCCAGCTTGTCTCCAGCATCATGCGCTGCTGCGGGTCCAGCAGCTCCGCCTCGACCGGTGAAATGCGGAAGAACGAGGCGTCGAACTGATCGATGTCGTCGACGAAGGCGCCAAAGCGGCAGGCCGGGTTCGCAACGTCGGGATCGCGGATGATCTCGCCCACGCGTCCGACGCCCGAGCCGGGCACCCCCTCGGTTACCGCGTTTCCGCCGTCCACCAGTAGCTGCCAGAAGGCGTCCAGGTCAGGCGCGCCCGGGAAGCGGCACGCCATGCCCACGATCGCGACGGGTTCCACGGGAGAACCTGAGTGCGTGTCTGCTCGCGTCATTTTGGTCCCTTAGGCGCCGCTGCCGCCGCGATGCCGGTTCATTGCTTCCTCGCACGTCGGCTCCCCGACGCCATCGTCGAGGCTTTCAGGGCTGCGAGAACCCCATCGGAGATGGCCGACCACGACCAACGATAACCGAAGATCGAAGGCCCCTGGACCAGCGGATGCTCGCACTAGCCGTCGTGCCGACGTCGGGCCCAACCGGCAGCGAGCGCGATGCCCACGGCAATTCCAATTGCCACACCGACGCCGATGTTGCCGAGTGCCGCCCCCATGCCAACGCCGACTCCAGCTCCGAGCGCGATGCCTAAGCCGATGGACCGATCTGCGCGCACTCGACGTTGCCTCCGTCGCCTACCCCGGCATCATGCCCTCTTCCGGATAGCCGCCCTGGACGCCGCTGCGGTCGCCTTGAACGGCGGGGGCCGCCGTTCCCCACGTCATGGTGGGCACGAGGCGACTCGAATCCTCTGACCACCACGACGTCGCCGCGGCGCTCTCACCGGCGTCACGCATCGCGCCTCATGAGGCTGTACATCTGCCCCGTAGGCCCCTTGTCCGGCTGAGTGGCGAGGAAGAGGGCGAGGGGCGCAACGTCTTCAGGGGTCTTGACCCATTCGCTCTCGTCTTGGAAGACCGAGCCGGGCTCACGGGCATACTCGGCGACGCGGTCGGTGAGGACGGGTCCGGGGACAAGCTCGTTGACGCTGATGTCGTGCGGCCATTGCTCCAGGGCGAGCACGCGGATGAGCATGGAGAGCCCGGCCTTGGCCGAGGCGTAGGCCGACTCGCCCGGCCTTCCGCGATGCCCCAGACCCGAACCTATCGCGATGATCTTCCCGGCGCCGCGCTCCTTGAGGTGCGGGATCGCCGCTCTCGCCGTGTGGTAGGCGCCGATGAGGTTGAGTTGCACGGTGCCCGTCCACTGCGCGGGGCTTCCACACTCCACGTTGGGGCTGTGGTCGAGATTGCCGCCCGCATTGATCACGACGATGTCGATTCCACCAAACTCGCCGGCGGTGGCATGGAATGCATCAACGACTGAGTCCAAGTCGGTAACGTCCGCCTGGACGGACATCGCGGTCCCGCCGCCGCTTCGAATATCGGCTGCCGTACCGGCGATGTCGGACTCAGTGCGGGCAAGACAGCTCACAGCAGCACCAGCCTCGCCATAGGCGATGGCGATCGCCCTGCCGATCCCGCTGCCCGCGCCGGTGACGACGGCCACTTTGCCGGACAGATTGCCCTCTACGGGCATCAGCGTTCCCTCAAAGCCGCAGAACGAACCTCAAACAGAAGGTTTGCGATTCCTTCAGGCGGACGCCCTCGCCTGTTGGCCGACTCGAACGCCCGCGACGTGACCTCTGTTACCAGCGAATCCAGGTCGTTCACTTCTCTAACCCCTCTGTGCAGCATTGATTGACGGCATCGGGTCCGTCTCGCCGCCGGGTTATCCCCTGGCCTCAATCAGGACGCGGCCCCCGCGCTCGACTTCGATGTTCAGGTTGTGCCGATCCAGCAGCAGCATGCCCACGAGCGGGGTGCTGCCTGTCGCGTCGGCCTCAATGTCTTTCGGTTGGCCGTCCCAGAGCACGGTGACGTAGTGAACGTCGAAATCCACCTCCGCGTCATTCGCCAGAAACGCCTGGCCCATGTACGCGAAAGGCAGTCCCAAATCATCAACCAACCCCGGCGGCAGTGTCAGGAACCCGCTATAGCCGGCGTCCACCACTGCCTCGAGATTCCGCGTCCGCCCTTGCCGGTCCTGAAGGGGAATGGTCACGATTGCTTCGTAGGCGGCGTTCACCACCCCCTGGATCACCCAGTCCTCCGCAGAGAGCCGGCCCCGAAGCTGCGGAGCGCCCGGTAGCCCACCCGCTCGCACAAGACATCCACCGCGTCCGGGCGCTGCTCCCGCAGACGCTCCACCGCAACGCGGGTGGTGTCGGCGACTGCCCAATCTCCTGTCTCAACGTCGATGGCGACATACTCGCCGAAGTGATCGGATTCGACCTGGGGCAGGATGTCCCGCTGGTAAATTTCCTTACCCAGGCGTACCGCCTCTTTGCGGGGCCTGCGTTGGCGGGCTGGTGTCTCTGTTTCACTCATTTGCCCCTCCAATTTCAAAACGAATCCTCTTGATGGCATTTTATCGCTCCACGTCTACCGACTATGGAGCAGCCCAGCCCACATCGGCCGGATTCCGGAAGCGACGGTTGGCAAGAGCCACCATGCGCGCGGCGGAGCCGATGGTCAGGTCGCGGGATTGAACCGCACTATCGCAGTGCGGGTCCGGGGCCATGTGGTACGCCGCTTCCCCCAACTGGAAGTGCCTGGCGATAGTCGGCCGCGACGCCGCCGTCGGTACGGTGACGGCTGGCGACGAGGACTAGTGGGAACAGTCCACGTAGGCCGGAAGTGGTGGGCCAGAGCGTACCGAACTACGAACGTTCCGGTGGGAGCTCGACCTGTAACCGGATCAGAGTCCGGGCGACGAGGCAGCCCGCACTCGGACATCGCAGCCGACTTGGTCGCTAGTCGTCGTCGGTGATGGTGATGGTCGCCTCATCGACGGCGAGGTCCGCGCCG
>JAPOVQ010000034.1:0-42500 GCA_026708035.1 Chloroflexota bacterium
GCGGCTGTTAGACAGCCACAACCTGAACATTGACGTCGTGGACGGCGGCCGCGTCATCAGCCAGGCCAAAAAGTAACCGAGCACCAACCGCCCGCTCTTTCCGCTCCGCCGCTGACCTGAGCGTGCTTTCCCTAACCCCGGTTGCGTGTGCTCGATATCGCGTGCTATGTTCGGGGTTAGTAGGAGAGTTCACAGAAAGGGCGGCTAGATTATGTATTTCACCGTCCTGAGGCGCCTGAACATAGCGGCCATCTTGGCAGGGGCCATTCTGGCCTTGAGCTTCGCTTTGACCTTCGGACTGGGAGCGGTTTCGGCTGATTCGCGTTGCGACCAACACTACGATCACTCACACGGGATGTGGTGGTGGTATCGGGTGGACGCCTACTCGAGTCATGGGAATGGGGTCGGTCCTTACGGCTACTACACCCACTGGGCCGATCACGAGAACTCGTCTAAGGATTGGTGCGACTCGTAGTTCACGTGGTCCCTAGACCGCCAAGCTCATCAGCGCAGGCGAGCGCCCGGAAGTTCTGTCGGGCGCTCGCCTGTGGTATGGCGTTTGTGATTTTTCTTTTGGCTGGGTGTTCCTCTCAATCTGGTCATGGTCACGACCATACGCACGACAACGTAGACCACCAAGCGAATCTCGCTTACCTCGAAGCAAACTATCCGACCCGAGAGCAGATGCTGCGGGTACGGGCGTGCGTGACCACCAGGACTGGGTACGAGTACCTTGAGCTACCGGCTGACTTTGGCCCGAAGTACCTCTATAAGAAGAAGCCCACGCCGACCGCAGATCGTGAAGAAGCGCCGGCCGAAGTGGATGCCGCATACACTAATTGCATCTTTGACCTTGGCCTTGAAGACCGGTTTTTTCCGCCGTGGGACCACGAAGCGCTGCGTCGAGCAAATAGCAACTGAGCGACAGCCTTGAGATGGAACCGATCAGCATGCAGACACTAACGTCATCACGAACCGCCCTTTTGGGCCGAGGGCTATGTCACAGCTTTGGTGCTCGGCGCGTTCTGCGTGGGGCCGATCTAGATCTCCACCGGGGGGAAATGCTTGCTGTCGTGGGAGTCAGCGGATCGGGAAAGTCGACGCTCCTCTACGCTCTGGCCGGCTTGCGGCGACCGCAGGAAGGCGTAGTCACATGGGGAGAGCACGCCAACATCTGGGGTCTGAAAGAACCGGATATCACGCTGGTCCGCCGGGCGACCTGCGGGTTCGTCTTTCAGTTTCCGGCCTTTCTGGACGACCTGACGGTTGCCGCCAACGTGGCGATTCCGCTAGTCGTATCGGGAACGAAGACGCGTGAGGCGCGTGTGCAGGCGTGTGCCTGGCTCGACCGATTCGGCCTCGGCCCGTTGACCGGAAAGTACCCGTCAACGCTTTCGTCCGGAGAGTTGCAGCGTGCGTCGATCGCCCGAGCCTTGACGATGCACCCTAGAATCGTCTGTTGCGACGAGCCGACCGGCGCGCTGGACGAAAAAAACTCCGGGTCGGTCGTCGCCGAATTGCGACGGATCGCCGAGGAGTTTGATGTTGGCGTATTGATTGTCACCCATGACCCTGCGGTGTCGGCCGCGTCTGATCGCGTGCTTCGCCTAGAGCGGGGACGCCTGATCGGCCAGGGCTAAGCCGCCTACAGTTGATCATTAGCTGCCTCTGGCCCCGCTCCCGCCGGATGCTCCTGGTCTGGATTCCGCTGGTCGTGGTGGGTGTTCTTGCCAGCGCCGGGCTGTCGCTGGCCCTTGGGTTTCGTTCCGGCCTGCATACTCAGCACGACGCTGTCATAACCAGGGATGGTCCGCCTGGATTGCCACCCAGAGTCCAGCCGACCGATGGGCCGCTCCGGACATCCAAGCTGGTCGCCACGGGTTACGGGCCGTTGGCAATGACTGTCTTCGCGGGCGAAACGGGACAGCCGCTGAACCTCCCCGGCATCCCCCGGGTCGAGCCGCCTGGGACCGTGCTGGCCTCACCGGCGGTGCTTGCCCAGTCTCAGGATGACTGGACGGGTGAATTGGGCGCCTGGCTGGGCGACCGGAATGTACAGGAACTTTCCGGCGCGGCGCTGGCTCATCCCCGCGAAATGGTGATCGTGGAGTTCGTCGATGCAGTTCTCCCGGAGCTCGCCTCCAGGTTCCACCCGGTTCGCGCCGGACGCGGCTCAACAGGTGAACCGCCGCTTGACACCAGCTTTGTTGCGCTTGGGCTGCTCGTCCTGGTACTCCCGTCGGTCGCGTTGGCCAGAGCCGGTGCCGCCGTGCATCTCAACGCTAGGGCGCGGCGCTATGGACTGTTGCGGGTTCTAGGCGCGCCGCCACGGCAGTTGGCCATCGCCATTGCCGCCGACATGGGGGTTCCGCTAATTGTCGGCGGGATTGCAGGCTCGGTCGCGCACGCGGTCGCGATGTCGTCGCTGGATTCGTTCACGCTGGCCGGCAGTTCGTACTGGGCAAACGACCTGCGCCTTCCCATTTTGCTGGGCCTTGCGGTCCCGCTGGCCACCGTCGTGGTCGGGCTGGGAAGCGTCGCGCGAATGGTCCAGCGCGCCAGCCGTGATCCAGTCGCGACGCTGCGCAGGGAACGTCCCCGCGTTTCCTACTTGTCCTACCTGTCGGCGGCTGGCGCGTTGGCTGGTCCCACGGCCATCTTCGCATCCGCCAAACTGGACGCGGGCCTGTCACCCTGGTTGATTACCGGCGGGTTGCTGCTAAGCATAATTGGCCTTGAAGGATGGTCCCGGCTGGGGGTGACGTTTGCGGGTCGGGCGCTCGCCAGCCGGACACGGGCGCAGATTGCGGGATCGCGAATGTCACGCTCGGGCTCCGACGCCTTGCTCGGCGTATCCGCCACCGCAGTGGCAGTCCTCCTGGTGGTGTTTATGGTGTCAGCGAACTTTCAGGGCACTCCAAAGCCGGTAGGCAACTTCGATGTATTCGTTAACCTTCCAAACCTTACGTCGCCTGACTCGATCGTCCGCAGCGTGGACGGAATCGACGGCGTTACCCGAACAGTGGCGGCGGGACGGATTCCCGTCGACATCAACGGAAAAGAAACATCGCTATATACGCTGACGTGTGACGATGTACCCGGGTCGGTTGCGCTCGACGCGACTTGCGATGCTGGGAGCGTCTACCTGGCGTCCGAGGCCGATGCAGCCAGCGTAACGGTGACGAATCGTTATCCGGAGACCGATGCGTCGATTCCCGGCATCTACCCGGTGGGAGGGCGCGTCAGGGGTTCCTGGGTTCCTAGTAACGGAGCCGTGTTGATCGTTGACCAGCTGCTGCGACCACTCATACCGGACCACACCGTCCTCCTTGTTTCAACGGACGGCGCTTCGGAATCCTTGCGACACGTCATGCAGGGCCTGCAAGACTTGCCCGACGAGTTGTATGCAACCACACATGCCGCTCTGGTATCCGGTATCAACATAGAAACCTTGATCGCCAATCCTTTCCTGCTGGTCATAGCGTCCACTGCGTCCGGGATGGCGGCGGTGGCGCTGCTCTATGCCGTGGTCTTGCTCTTTCGTCAGCGCCAAGCGGAGTTCCAAATGCTTCGCTGTCTAGGCGCCACTCGGAGGTTGCTGGCTATCGACATTGGCTTGCTCTTCGCGCTGCCGCTGCTGCTTGCCTTTGGCGTATCCATCCTATTGGGCTTGATTCTGTCTGCTACCTACAACATCAGCTTCGACGTCCAATCTCCCCCTGGAAACGCATCGTTTACATCCATACTGGTCACGGTGCTGGCTATTGGAAGCGTTGCGACTGCTCTGGTTGCGGGCAAAGCAAGCCGCACGCCGCCCTTGGCGTCGGATCCAGACGCGGCAGCCGGCTAACGACCATCGGCGTGCCGGCTCTCGCTCGCCGTCCCGCGGCGCATTTCGGTCGAATCTGAGGGCCTATGCCCTCCGAGATGGAGTTCAAGAGAGCGATGGTGCGGATCAGTCTGGCCGTCATCTCCACGGCAATCTCGTAGTACTGCCGCCCCAACTCCGCCGTGGCGGCCCGTGCGTCGTCACTCAACCCGGTGATTCGGGCGCCTGGAAACGACATGTACACTACGTCCGCCACGTTGACGGACCTGCCCATCGTCGACATCCTCAGTTTCGGCCAGCCCGAGCTGCGTGGATCGTCCCGGTCCGCGTGCTCGATCGGCAGCAGCTCGTCCAGCACCAGTTCCGGATGCAGGTGCAGCATCACCGATGTTTCAAAGTTGCCCCCATGACCGGGTGCGTGCACCGGCCGGCTCGCCTCAACCGCCTCCAGTCGCCGCCGCGCGATGTCCCAATAGGCGCCGGCCGCCACGCGAACGTCCGGGTGCTCCAGCACAAAATCTCGCGCCGCCTGCTGGATCAGCTGGATATTGCCGCCGTGCCCGTTCAGGATCAGGATGCGGCGGTAGCCCGAAAGCACCAGGCTCTCCAGCAGTTCCAGCAGAACCAGGCTGAACGTGCTGTTCCGCAGCGTCAGCACCCCCGGAAACGGCCGGTGATGATCGGAACTGCCGAAATGCAGCGGCGGGCTCACCAGCACGTCCAGATCGCCGACCGCCTCCGCCGCCCCGCGCGCCACCGCCATGCAGCACATCGTGTCCAGGCCGATCGGGTTGTGGGGGCCGTGCTGCTCGATCGCTGCCGTCGGCATGATCGCCGCGGCATTGGGCGCGCGCGCCAACTTCATCACGGTTCAATCGTTCCAGCGCCGTGTAGGCCATCGAGAGCCCTCGAAGCGTCCAGTCGGCGAATCGTGCCCCGCCGCGCATTCGCTGGCAAGGCCATCCGGTCGCGGGTCGAAGCAGTGTCCGCAACGCCGCCGAGAGTCACCGGCGTCGCCTGCGGCCTAGCTCCCGGCCGGCGCCCTAACCGCGACTTCCGTTGTCGCTTCCTCATCTGTAAGTAGCGCCTGGCGAGCATCCGCAGCAATCGGAAACGAGCGCCCCCGGGTTTGGCCCGGGGGCGCTCGGCGTTGTCTGCGCTGTAGGGGTTCCTGCGAAGGCGCTGCAACGGCAAAGTTGAGGTCATCAGCGCCACGCGGTTTGCGGTCCTCGCGTGCGCATGGCAAGTCCACGACGCCGGCGATGGCGGCGGGCCTGGCGGACAAGCCGTGGACGCTGGCAGACGTGGTGCACTTGATCGAGGACCGCGAAGACAGCGCCGAGGACGTGGCGAAGCGTCGGAAAGATCGCCGCAAGTCAAAGTAGGACACTACCTGGGGTTGCGCCATGAACAAGGACCTTGGCCGACACTCTAGAATCCCCGTCGCGCTCGTGGACGACCGAGAAACTTGGGAGGCTTACCGGCAACTGAACAGGTCAAAGGTGCGCGACTCGGGCCAGCGCACCCTAGCCGACATCGTGTCCGTGGTGCGCTACGCCATAGGCGGCGCAGACGAGTTCGTCCCTTCGCCGACGGTGTGCGTGAGCGGTTCCAGGGCTGGATGGCCCTGCAGGAGACTGCCGGATGCGCGTTGACAGAGGAACAGGTGCGGTGGCTGGAGGCCATGCGGGACCACATCACGGGCAGCGTTAGCATGGAGATGGGCGACTTCTATACGCCCCGTTCAACCAGCAGGGCGGCCTGGGCAAGGCGTATGAGCTGTTCGGAGATGAACTGGGCACACTGCTCGAGGAGCTGAACGGGGCTCTGGTGGGGTAGCGCTGGGCCACACAGGAAAGGAAGAGGATATGACGACCATACCGGAGATTCAGCAAGCCATTATGAGCCTGTCCGAGGCCGACTACACGAAGTTGTGTCGCTGGGTATTGGACCAAGACTGGGAGCGATGGGAGCGGGAGTTCGACGAGGACGTGAAGTCCGGCAAGCTGGACGTCTTGGCGGCCGAGGCGTTGGAGGCCAAGGCCAGAGGCGAACTCAAGGACCTGCAGGACCATTAGGTGCACAGGACGGCTCCACATTTCTGGCGGCGCTTCCAAGAGTTGCCTGCACCGGTGCAACAGACGGCAAGACGAAACTTTGAGCTCCTGCAAGCCAATCCCAGACATCCTTCGTTGCGGTTCAGGAATGTTGGGCGCTATTGGTCTGCCCGGGTGGGCGCTGCGTACCGAGCGGTGGCTATTCAGGACCGCGGAGACTTCGTTTGGTTTTGGATCGGTCGACACGACGAGTACCTGAGGGTCCTTGGCCGGTAGGGGCAATCATGAGCGTACCTTCAACCAGAGAATCGGATTGACAGATATGGAATTAGGTCAAATCCTAATCATAGTATTCACCGGAGTTGTCGCTGGGGCCACAGTCTTCTACGCGATCCTGACTTGGCGGCTCGTCTCAGAAACACGAAAGCTGCGGGAAGTTCAAACTGAACCAAGAATAAGCATACGAGTAGAAACAGATCACACCGGTCATCCTGGGTATGAGCTTGTAATAGAGAACAATGGTCATGGCGCGGCAAAGAACGTGCAAATTGAATTTGATGGGGACCCGAGCTATTTCCGCAGCGGTTGGATGCACGGTCACCCACCGGTGATTGACGAGCTACCCATTATCAAGAACGGCCTAGATTATCTGGAGCCTAACCAAGCGTACAGGTTTCCCCTAGGAACGGTGTCCTCTGACGAATATGAGCGTGCCACTGAAACACCCTGGACTTTCCGAACACAGTACGAGAGTTTATATGGCAAGCGTAGAACTGATACCTACATTGTGGATTTCTCTCAATTTAGGGGGACATTCTTCGAATCCAACCACTTGAAAGAAATAGCCGACCATTTGAGCGCCGTGAGGCAAGACTTCCACAGATTGACGGAAGGATACGCAAGAGTTCAGACCGTCACGCAAAGCAGAGATGAATATGAGCAGCGGCGCAAGGAATGGCAGAAGGCCCAAGAGGTTCAAGGCAAAAATGCCAGTGAAATGCCCATCTCCGACAATGACGAAGAGTGATTGAGATGGTCATCGGAAGCCTGCCGGATGGCTGGGAATCTGCCGCGTTGGAAGACTCTTGCTTGGTCATTCAAGGTCAGTAACAGCGATATTCAGAAGAAGCAGTATGGCAACGGGTCCAAGGACAGCCCGCAGGTGTCGAAGGGTTCCACGTGGTGCTGCTAGGCGGCTGATCAGTTGTCCGAGGAGCTGGCGCGACCGGGCCGCTGGGGTTGGCCGCCCAGCGGCCCGGGGTGCGCCCACGAAAGTGAAAGAGGCATGAGACCAGGAGATCGCAGGTTGCGCGTTCTCGTCCCGCTGACCGCCGTCGTGATCGCCGGAGCCCTATCTGTGACAGCGGCTATCGCCGTGCTCGACTACCGCCGAGCCGCCGAATGGAACACCTTCATCTCGAACGCCATGCGTGCGGACGTGTCCGGACGTATGGTGACCTCGGAGATTGTTCGGGACGTACCAGTCCATGGATCGGAGCCGACGTCGGACGCCCCACAGGAGTTCCTCTATGTCAACGGCGTCGGCTCAGAGCCGACGATCCCCATCAGCCTGGTGTCCGAGGGGTTGTGGCTTGTAAGGATTCGCTTCGCGGACGACGAGCCGCCGGACGTTGACACCATCCCGAACGTGATCCTCACCAGCGTCGGCGGTTCCGGCGGCGTCAGGTGGTCGAGAGACTGGTGGAATCGCATCTACGTTACGGGAGACAGGGATTGGGCGCAGGTCCTGGGCGAGCGGATGGCCGTATTCACACCCGGTGAGGTCGTGGTCCATATCTCGGACCTTCCGGACGACGTCGCTTGGTGGGTGGAGTTTGAACGGCTTGGCGAGCTCAAGCAACCGTAGGCACGTCCGGTCCTCGTCCATCGCACCACTCGAAGGTCCCGCTGTTCGCCCGCGGGAGACGATGCACCGTTGCCTCCGCACGCCCATCGCTGGCGTGAGGGCCAATCCATTGGTCCTACCAGCCAGTGGGATTCACGTGAATCCGGTAGCTATCGATTCAGAACCCGCAATCCCCACGTTGCAGCCGGGCGCGGTTGGCCCTTCAGCTGTCGTAGACCCAAAGGCTGGCGCCACCCGCCTCCCTGGTGCCGGTCATTGGACTTCGGGGTGCGTGCGAGCAGGCTCGGCCACTGGAGGACCTCGACACCGAGCGGCGGTCGATGCCTGCGCCACACCCGGCTCGCTCATTCGTGCCAGGCGCGCGTGAAGCACCGGCGCGTCGTGGGGTGAAGGGTGTCGCTGACCGGCGGCGCTCCGAAATCAAGGTGCGAGATCGGCGGGCCTTGCACAGCCGTCGACTCCAGGCCGCGATGTGGTGCTCGGGTGTGTCCTTCGGCTCGAAGTCGTGTCCCACTCAATATGACGGCTTCGCAGGTCCTTGGGCCTCGTTGATGATTCGGGGCATGTATACAGGCCCTCCCTCCGGGGTATGCGCGTTCCAGCGGGCTACGTGATGTCCTGGGGGCGTACAGAGATTGGAGGGGAGTTGCAGAAGTGCACGTGAGTCGTGGGCCAGGTGGTATCAGGTGGCAACCGAAAGGCGTGCCAGCAGTTTGCTGCAGTGGAGTAAGCATGTGGGCATAAGGCCCGGTTGCAAGACGGAGGACACGTCATTCTCTATAGGAGGGGCATGTTTGCATAAGGTGTGCGCAGAGGTTTCGAGCAACGACCTCGGCGAAAACGACACGTTTGCCTGGGGAGCAAAGGCCGACGGGACGTGGCAGGCACTGGTTACGGCAGGGGTGGCGCATGATGGACGGGTGCCACCGCAGCTCACGGTGCTGTGCCACGCCCTGGTGTCAGAGCGGGAACCGCCGGGAATCGCGAGGGTATTGAGCATCAATCCTAGGACGCGAGCCTTGGGCAGGCGCCGCGACGGCTGCCGCCCGGCGGCGGGATCGCAACGAGGCCTTGGAGCAGCGCCTAGCGGAACCTCTGGTTGGCGTTGACGGACGCCCCTCGGCGGCTATCGTTGGGCTGCATGCAAGGAGCTGTGGGTTCGGAGCTTTCGGGAGGCAGCCAACGATGGCTCAAAGCAACCGCCCGCCGCCGACCGACGCGTGGAGGTGCGGGGACAGCGCGGAGACGACCGTCGGTTGCTGCTGACTGTCGGGCCGCGACAAGGGTGCCGAGGCTACGGTGATCTCGGTGGAATGTGGCGGCGTGCCTCGCCCCCTGGCGTCGCATGGCTACGGACTGGTTGGCAGAGCTGCACGGCGCGAGGCGGAGCGATGGCGGACTGCAGGCAAAGGAGGCATAGCCCAATGACGACGGCACGACGAAGACGCAGAAGCGCCCAGCCCGAGTCGAGTGACGCCGGCGGCGCGATGGACCACCGGTCCGAGTTGTGGCGCATGGCCGACGCCCTGCGCGGCAGCATGGACGCCGCCGAGTACAAGCACGTCGTCCTCGGCCTCATCTTTCTCAAGTACATCTCCGACGCCTTCGAGGAGCGCCACGCCGTGGTGCTCGCCGAGTGGGGTGAGGAAGCCGCCGAGGACGAGGACGAGTACATCGCCGAGAACATCTTCTGGGTGCCGCCTGAGGCGCGCTGGTCCGTCCTGCAAGCCCAGGCGCACCAGCCCAGCATCGGCACGGTCGTCGACGACGCGATGGTCGCCATCGAACAGGACAACCCAGCCCTCAAGGACGTGCTGCCCAAGGACTACGCCCGCCCCGCGCTCGACAAGACCCGCCTCGGCCAGGTGATCGACATGGTCAGCAACGTCAAGGTCGGCGGTGCCCAGGCCCGCGCCACCGACGTGCTCGGCAGTGTCTACGAATACTTCCTGGAGCAGTTCGCGCTGGCCGAGGGCCGCAAGGGCGGCGAGTTCTACACCCCGCGTTCCGTCGTCAGGCTGCTCGTCGAAATGCTCCAGCCCTACGAAGGCCGCGTCTACGACCCCTGCTGCGGCTCCTCGGGAATGTTCGTGCAGTCGGTAGAGTTTATCGACGCCCACGCCAGCGGCAACGGCAACGGCGGACGGGCATCGTCGAGAATCTCGATCTACGGCCAGGAGTCCAACTACACCACCTGGCGCATGGCCCGCATGAACTTGGCCATCCGGGGCATCGAAGGCCAGATCGCCCACGGCGACAGCTTCCACAACGACCGCCACCCCGACCTGCGGGCCGACTACATCCTCGCCAATCCTCCCTTCAACGTGTCGGACTGGGGCGGGGAGCGGATGCGGGACGACCCGCGGTGGACGTACGGCATACCGCCACTGCGCAACGCCAACTTCGCCTGGGTGCAACACTTCCTGCACCACTTGGCGCCCCGAGGCATCGCAGGCTTCGTCCTAGCCAACGGCTCCATGTCGTCCAATCAGTCGGGCGAAGGGCAGATCCGCCAGAACGTGATCGAGGCTCGCCTGGTGGACTGTATCGTCGCTCTGCCGGGCCAGCTATTCCGCTCCACCCAGATTCCTGCCTGTCTCTGGTTCCTTCGCCAGGGCCGCGGCGGGGCGCACGGACCTGGCAGGGATGAGACGCTGTTCATCGACGCCCGCAATCTGGGCCACATGGTGGATCGCACGCGCCGCGACCTATCGGAAGAAGATATCGCCCGCGTTGCCGACACCTACCACGCTTGGCGCGGCAGCGGGGGAGAGGGCGAGTACGCCGATGTCCCCGGCTTCTGCAAGAGTGCGGCGCTGGATGAGATTCGCCGGCACGGTCATGTCCTGACACCCGGCCGCTACGTCGGTGCCGAGCCGCAACCGGACGACGGCGAGCCCTTTGAGGATACGATGGCCCGGCTCACCAAGCAGTGGCGCGAACAGCAGGCGGAGGCCGCGAGACTCGACTCGGCCATTGAGGAGAACTTGGCACGGCTGGGGTTTGGTGCGAGCCAGGAGGGCAACGGCTTATGAGACCTACAGTCGTCTTCGACTCGTCACCTCCTAACTGCATCGCCAATGTGCACGGCCTTCCTGACTGTGCGGCCACGGTGAATTTCGCAACCCAGAGGCAACTTCAGCCGCTGGAGGGAAATACATGACGGTCGGTGAACTCATACGCCTGCGGGCGATCTACCCGTCTGGCATACCGGTGGTGGCGGACGGCTACGGTGTGTCGCCAGGGCAGATATCCTCAGTGAAGATGGCCTTGAACTCGGCTAAACACCGATGGGATGAGCGACACAGCGAACCGAACAGCCCGACGAGAAACGGCTAGGCAGCACTGACGTGGTCGAAGCGCTGGTCTTGCGGCGTGTGTCGAATTTGGACGGATTGGAGTCAGTCGTGAGCGGGCATGCATAGTCGTGGAAGAGGAGCCGTGCCAACCACGGCTGTCAGATGGCGGGAGCATCGCGCCGAGGCCCATCGGTTGGACGCAGCGATTGGGGATAACCTGACGCAGTCGGGGCTTGGGATATGAGGGATACCTGATGAAGCTGGATTTGACACCGCTGGAAAATGCGGTGACGCAATTGGAAGATTCGCTCGTTCAGTACGAGTCCAACATAGTACGGCAGTATCCGACGATCCAAAACCAAATGAGGGCCGGGGCTATCCAGGCATTTGAATTCACCTACGAACTCAGCGTCAAGATGATACGGCGCTACTTGGAACAGATTTCGGCCAATCCTGAGGAGGTAGATCAGCTGGACTTTCGGAACTTGCTCAGAATGGCGAGGCAACAGGGGTTGTTGCATTCCGAACCAGACGCTTGGATGCGGTATCGCGCTGATCGTGGCGCCACCAGCCATGCCTACAACGAGGCGAGGGCCGAGAGGGTCTTTCAAGGCATCTCGGAGTTTCTGCGGGAGGCCCGTTATTTGCTCAAGGAATTGCAGGAAAAGAATGAACGCCTCGACTAGCCCGGTGGACATCAGGATCGACCATCTTGAAGCCGTGCAATGCATCCTCCGCAAGCATCTGCCGGCGGGTGTCAAGGTCTCGGTGTTCGGCAGCCGCGCCAACTGGACCTCGAAGCACTCTTCAGACCTCGATCTGGCAGTGCAAGGCACCGCCGCGATCGACCATGAAACTATGGCTAGGCTGGAGATAGCCTTCGAAGAGTCTGACCTGCCATATACCGTCGATGTAGTTGACCTGAACCGTATTGGAGAGTCCTTCAGGCAGATCGTCGAGTCGCAAAGAACTCTTCTTCCCATGTACGCAGATGGCAACAAGCCGATGCCGACGACTGGTTGGCACGAGGTTACGCTTGGGAACTTCGCACCTTTCGCCTATGGAAAGGGTCTCCGATCGGACGACCGAATCTCGTCAGGAGATGTACCGGTCATAGGATCAAATGGAATAATCGGTTATCACGATAAGCCACTGATTGATGGGCCAACTATCGTCATAGGAAGAAAGGGGACTGTCGGTGCTGTTTACTATTCCCCTGTTCCCTGTTGGCCGATAGACACGACCTTTTACATCACAGGTGCCGACTCTGGCCTTTTGCGGTTCAGATACTACGTTCTCAAGTCACTACCTCTTCAGGAAATGAACGCCGACAGCGCAGTTCCGGGACTCAACCGCAATGACGCACACGCTTGTCTGGTGCGAGTGCCTGTTGAATCGGAACAACGCGCCATCGCCCACGTGCTGGGCACGCTGGACGACAAGATCGAGCTGAACCGGTGCATGAGCCAGACGCTGGAGGAGATGGCGCGGGCGCTCTTCAAGTCCTGGTTCGTGGACTTCGACCCCGTCCGCGCCAAGGTCGCTCTCAAGCAGTATGCCCTAGCGAATCACGCCGACCCTAACGCAGTGCCGAGCGGGAACGGCGCCGCGCCCGGAGGCGAGTGGACCGTCGAACGCGCCCGCGCCTACCTGGACGCCATGGACCCGCAGATCGCCGACCTCTTCCCCGACCGGCTGGTGCCCTCGGAGCTTGGGGAGATGCCGGAGGGGTGGGAAGTGAAGGCGCTGGGGGAGCTTGTCGAACTTGCCTACGGTAAGGCTCTGCGAGCAGCCGACCGAAAGGACGGCACCGTTCCCGTGTATGGCTCGAACGGACAAGTCGGCTGGCACGATGAGAAGCTTGTAGTGGGGCCAGGCATCGTTGTCGGGAGGAAAGGCAACCCCGGTGTCGTAACGTGGGCGCATGGCGACTTCTACCCAATCGACACGACCTTCTACGTGGTCCCAAGGAATGCCAATTTCGGGGTACACTTCCTTTTCTTTGCCCTTTCCATCCAAGACCTTCCGTCTGTTGCGGCAGATTCGGCGGTGCCGGGACTGAATCGAAAACTGGCATATATGAACATGCAGCTATTGCCTAACACACCACTCGTAGCCGAATTCAATGACTACGCGCGCGATATCTTCTCTCGCCGTCATCGTCTGCAATCGGAGTCCCGTTACCTTGCAGCCCAGCGGGACGCGCTCCTGCCGGAGCTAATGTCAGGGCTGAGGTGAGGAAATGTCCGAACAGGAGAATGACGCTTTGAACATCAATTTGAATTCTCGAGCTGTCGAAAAGCTGATCGACTATACGGCGAGTGGCATCGGCAGCACAGCTAGCTTCGTCTTTTCTCGCATGATGGCGCGACGTGACGCCGAAGCGAAGCTCATCGCTGCTGAGGGTGAAGCAAAAGCGAAGATTGCCGAAGCCAAAACTCAAGCAGACACCATGCGGATCATCTCGAAAGCGCAGGCCGACGCCCGTTCAACGATTATTTCCTCTGAAGCTGTTGTTGGTGGTGAAGTGACATTTGGCGATCTGGTCGAGCAGCGAATTCAATTCCAAGAGCAAAAACGACAATCCAACATTGAATCGGTCGTACAACAGGCAGCTTTGGAGCTAGAAGATAAGGAAGTCCAAGACGACGAAGTCGATCACGACTGGACAGCGCGATTCTTCAACGATGTTCAAGATGTATCCTCTGAAGAAATGCAGCAGATTTGGGCCAAAGTCCTTGCAGGCGAAGTAGAGAGATCTGGGAGCACATCCATCAAGACTATCGGAATTCTCAAAAATCTAGATAAGGGAACTGCCGATCTATTTCGGAAGCTTTGCTCCATCTGTGTATCGATCAGCCCAGATGGAGGTATTATCATGGATGCCAGAATCCCTGCGCTAGGTGGTGATGCGGGAACCAACGCGCTGCAAAAGTACGGGCTTAGTTTTGACAACCTGAACGTGCTCAACGAACATGATCTTATAATCTCCGATTACAACTCCTCGTATGACTACAAGATGAGTGTGGGCATCCCTTTGCCCGGTCAAGCGCCACCCTTGTGGCTGAGATTCCCATTTAGATTTCAGGGACGATCGTGGGTCTTGGTGCCAATAAAACAACGATGGGTAGACAAAGAATTCAGGCTGTCAGGAGTCGCTCTTGCTCAATCTGGTAGAGAGCTTTCACGCGTCGTGGAAATACAGCCTATGAAAGAATACCTCGAAGACTTCAAGAAATTCCTTGGCCAAAATGACTTGAACATGGCTGAATCAGGGATTCATTTACCACACCAATTCCAAGTACCGCCGGAGTGAAAGAGGGTGCCTACCACCATCCTCGCCGAATCTGGCGCGGAAGACGCCGCGCTCGGCTGGCTAACCGATTTCGGCTGCCAAACTGCTTACGGCCCCGTCATTGCACCTAATGCGCCAGGGGCCGAACGCGCGGACTACGGTGACGTGGTGCTCGAGCGCCGGCTGCGGGATGCACACGCGGCGTTGAAGCCCGCCCTGCTAGCGGATGCGCTGGACGACGCCTTCCGCAAGCTTACGCGGCCCGAGGGCTCGTCTCTGGAAGCGCGCATTCGAGGCTTCCACCGGATGCTCGTGAACGGCGTTGAGATCGAGTACCGGAACGCCGAGGTCCGGGTGGTCGGGGGACAGGATTAAGTCGTGGACCGCGAGAAACCAAACAACAACGACTGGCTGGCGGTAAACCAATTCAGCGTCACCGAGAACCGAAACGCCCGCCGGCCGGACGTGGTGCTGTTCGTCAACGGCCTGCCGCTGGGCGTGATCGAGCCGCTGTCGCGGCATATTTCGGGAAGGTTACGATAGCGCCATGGCAGCAACCCAATACCACCTTGGCATGTTCCCTCCTCGGAATCTGGACTGGGCCCGGTTAGTGCCTGAGATCGGGCGAGCGCACTCTGCGGTGGCGGCATATGGGGCGATGCTCGAAAGCATGCCCAACACTGGTGTCCTCATTTCTCCGCTTGCGACCCAAGAGGCCGTTTACTCAAACTGCATTGAGGGCACGGAAACAACCCTTACTGAGGTTCTGACCTTCGAGGCCGATGAAGACCAACCCGTCGATGATCCAGCCAAGCGACACGACGTCTACGAGGTCGTGAACTACAGGATCGCCCTCGCTGCTGCCAACCGCCAGATCGAACACATACCTTTATCGTTGAGGCTCATTCGCAACGCTCACCGCATTCTGATGAGAGGCGTCAGGGGGCGGGACAAAGCCCCGGGCGAATACCGCCGCATACCCAACAGCGTTTGGATTGGACCTCCTGGTTCGACCATCGAGAGCGCCGACTTCGTGCCCTGCCCTGTGGAGCATCTGGCGGGCGCCATGGATGCATGGGAAGGGTTCATTCACTCGGATGAGCCCGACCCGCTGGTGCAGCTGGCAATCGTTCATGCCGAATTCGAGTCAATCCACCCCTTCCTGGATGGAAACGGACGGATAGGCCGGTTGATCGTTCCGCTATATATGGTTGCGAAGGGCCTCTTGGAGGCGCCGCACTTCTATATCAGCGGCTTTCTCGATCAACACCGCGACGAGTACTACGAGCGGCTGCGAGCAGTGTCCCGCGATGATGACTGGACTGGCTGGTCCGGGTTCTTCCTGAAGGCCGTTGAAGAACAGGCCAATACCAATCTGGCCCGGGCCAGGAGCATCTTGGCACTCTACGACGAGTTGAAGGAATGGGTGGTTGACGAGACCCATTCCCAGTACGCCGTTCGAGCTCTCGACTGGATCTTCGGAAAGCCGATTTTCCGTTCATCCGATTTCGTGCGGAACTCCGGGATTCCCGCACCCACGGCGTCCCGGATACTACGAGTACTGCGCGACGGCGATATGTTGACCGTATTGCGTGAAGCTCGTGGGAGGCGGCCGGCGATGCTGGCCTTTTCCAGGCTCCTCCGCGTGGCGGAAGGCGGCGCGGCGGTTGCGTCTCACTGATTGAAGACAATGGGTTTTGTGACTCATGTTGGGCCTATGGTGATGCACAACAGCGCTTGTGGTGAGCTCGTGATGCACAACGAGAATCCCGGCGAACGACGCACAGGCCCATGACCACCGTCAGGGAAGCCGACGTGGAGTCGGCCGCACTGGACTGGCTAAGTGCTCTTGGTTGGCGCGTGGCTCTTGGACCGAATACCGCTCCCGACACTCCCGCGGCCGAGCGCGGCGACTACAGCGAGGTCGTGCTGGAGAGACGGCTGCGGGATGCTCTTGCCACGCTTAATCCCGGCCTGCCGGTTGAGGCAGTGGACGACGCGTTCCGAAAGCTGACCCGGCCCGAGGGGTCATCGCTAGAGGCACGCAACCGTGCGATTCACCGGATGCTCGTCAACGGTGTCGAAGTCGAGTATCGGGATGCGGAGGGCCGCGTTGTCGGGAGCCAGGTTCAGGTCATCGACTTCGAGAGCACTGCCAACAACGACTGGCTGGCGGTGAACCAATTCAGCGTCACCGAGAATCGGAACACGCGCCGGCCGGATGTGGTGCTGTTCGTCAACGGGCTGCCCCTGGGCGTGATCGAGCTAAAGAGCCCGGCGGACGAGGACGCCACCATCCACACGGCGTGGAGCCAGCTCCAGACCTACAAGGCCGAGCTGCCCACGCTCTTCGCCATGAACGCGGCGCTGGTGGTTTCGGACGGACTCGAGGCCCGCCTGGGCACCCTCACCGCCGGGTGGGAGTGGTTCAAACCCTGGCGCACGGTCAGCGGAGAGGCGCTGGCCGATGAGCACCTAACCGAGTTGCAGGTGTTGCTGCAGGGCGTCTTCGACCCGCGCCGGTTTCTCGCCATGGTGCGCGACTTCATCGTGTTCGAGGACGACGGCGGCGCGCTGGCCAAGAAAGTGGCGGGCTATCACCAGTTCCACGCGGTGCGGGTGGCCGTGCAAGAAACGGTGCGCGCGGCGGGATTGCCGGAAGGGCGTGTCTACGATCGTGCGGGACGCTACGAGGCCGGCCGCCGGCCGGGCGGCGACCCGGGCGACCGCCGCATTGGCGTGGTGTGGCACACCCAAGGCGCGGGCAAGAGCCTGACCATGGCCTTCTATGCCGGGGCGATCGTCCGCGAGCCGGAGATGCAGAACCCGACCATCGTGGTGCTCAGCGACCGCAACGACCTGGACGACCAGCTCTTCGGCATCTTCGCCCGCTGCCAGGACCTCTTGCGCCAGCCGCCGGTGCAGGCACAGGACCGCGCCGACCTGCGCCGCAAGCTGTCGGTGAACGCCGGCGGCGTGGTGTTCACCACGATCCAGAAGTTCTATCCCGAGGAGAAGGGCGACACCCACCCCGCGCTTTCGGACCGGCGCAACATCGTGGTCATCGCCGACGAGGCCCACCGCAGCCAGTACGACTTCATCGACGGCTTCGCCCGCCACATGCGCGACGCGCTGCCCAACGCCTCGTTTGTCGGCTTCACCGGAACGCCCATCGAGCTGCAGGACGCCAACACACGCGCAGTCTTTGGGGACTACATCAGCATCTACGACATCCGGCGCTCCGTGGAAGACAGGGCCACGGTGCCGATCTACTACGAGGGCCGACTGGCCAAGCTGGAGCTGGACGAGAGTCTGCGACCGAAAATCGATCCAGACTTCGAGGAGGCCACCGAGGGCGAGGAGATCGAGCGCAAGGAGAAGCTCAAGACCAAGTGGGCGCAGTTGGAGGCGGTGGTCGGCGCGGAGCAGCGGGTCAAGCAGATCGCCGAAGACATCGTGACCCACTTCGAGCAGCGGCTGGCGGCGCTGGACGGCAAGGCGATGGTGGTGTGCATGAGCCGCCGCATCTGCATCGACCTCTACCGCGAGCTGGTGCGCTTGCGTCCCGGCTGGCACGACGACGATGACGCCGAGGGCAGCATCAAGGTGGTGATGACCGGCGCCGCGTCCGACCCCGTCGACTGGCAGCCGCACATCCGCAACAAGGCGCGGCGCGAGGACCTGGCGAAGCGATTTCGCGATCCCGCCGACTCGCTGCGGGTGGTGCTGGTGCGCGACATGTGGCTCACAGGCTTCGACGCGCCCAGCCTGCACACCATGTACGTGGACAAGCCGATGCGCGGCCACGGGCTGATGCAGGCCATCGCGCGCGTGAACCGGGTGTTCAAGGACAAGCCGGGCGGTCTGGTGGTGGACTACCTGGGCCTGGCGCAAGACCTCAAGAAGGCCCTGGCCACCTACACCGAGAGCGGCGGCAAGGGTGAGACCGCGCTGGACCAGAATGAGGCCGTGGCGGTGATGCTGGAGAAATACGACGTCTGCCACGGGCTGTTCCACGGCTTCGACTGGTCGCTGTGGACGACAGGCACCGCACCGCAACGGCTGGGGCTGCTGCCGGCCGCCCAGGAGCACATCCTGGCCCAGGAAGACGGCAAGGACCGCTGCCTCAACGCCGTGCGGGAGCTGTCGCAGGCGTTCGCCCTGTCCGTGCCGCACGACGAGACGACGCGCATCAGAGATGACGTGGGGTTCTTCCAGGCGGTGCGGGCGGCTCTTTCCAAACGGGCGGAGGGCGAGGCGCGGCCCGAGGAAGAGCTGGACTTCGCCGTGCGCCAGATCATCTCGCAGGCGGTGGCCGCCGGGGGCGTGATGGACATCTTCGCCGCCGCGGGCCTGGACAAGCCCGACATCTCGGTGCTGTCGGAGGAGTTCCTGGCGGAGGTGCAAGGGATGCGTCACCGCAACCTGGCCGTGGAGCTGCTGGAGAAGCTGCTCAAGGGCGAGGTGTCCACCCGGCGGCGCAAGAACGTGGTCCAGGCACGCTCCTTTGCCGAGATGCTGGAGAAGACCCTGCGGCGCTACCAGAACCGGGCGATCGAGGCGGCGCAGGTGATCGAGGAGTTGATCGAGCTTGCCCGCGACATGCGGGAGGCCAACGCCCGCGGCGAGCAGCTGGGGCTCTCGGACGACGAGCTGGCCTTCTACGACGCGCTGGAGACCAACGACAGCGCGGTGCAGGTGCTCGGCGACGAGACGCTGCGCGACATCGCACGTGAACTTGTGGACACCGTTCAGGGCAACGTCACCATCGACTGGACCATGCGGGAGAACGTCCGGGCCAACCTGCGCCGCTTGGTGCGTCGCATCCTGCGCAAGCACGGCTACCCGCCGGACAAACAGGAGAAGGCCACGCTGACAGTCTTGGAGCAGGCGGAAGCGCTCTCGGAGGACTGGGCGGCGACCTGAGAGGGGCGACCCTCCAACGCCTACCTAAAGGACCAGCCTGAACCTCAACAGAAGGTTCATAATTGTGGCCAGCTTGCTAGGAGTAATGAGACCAGCGCTACGTGAGGCGCACCCACTCGATCTCATAGTCGTCTGCGCTGACCCATTTCTCGTCGGCAACCCAGACTTGATCAATATCTTTTGGCCATTGGCTGGACACAACTATTGTCTTGATCTCTTCGTCGGTCGGGCCAAACTCAGGGTCGCCAAAGAACTGGACCAAAAGCAACCTCAGGCAGTCGGAATAGTCGGAAAATTTCTCAGCCGCAGCTGATGCCTGCCTTCCAAACTCCTCTCGGAAGCCATCGTTCGCCGACTCTCGTTTCCGACGAAACGCAGCCGGATCGTGGTGGTCAGTGCTTCCACAAATCATGACTCCTATGCCGCGCGTTGGGGTAGTTTCATCTCTCTCCGACTCATGCACAGCACGAAAGTTCCAGGGAATTGGCGAAGATTTACCGATGCCACCGAATGATCTCGCTTCGTCAGCATGTGATGCAATGTCGCTGGCGATAGTCCTTGCTATGGCTGCAATATCCCGGTCTCTTTTGCCGTGGAGGGACACTTCTTGGACTGACAGCTGATACAGCAAATCCGTGAAATCATCTCCGTGTGACCGCAAGGCCTCCAACAAATACTCCGACAGGTTGTGCTCGTTCCTATGATTGGCGAGGTGTTTTCCTGGCGGCCATACAATCGATTTGCGCTCGATGACTATAGAGGGTTCACCTTGAGCCTCTAGCAACACTTCCGGCGCCGGTCGGTCCCGTATCTCCACATCCAGGCACTGTGATCGAAAGTACGATGTGCCGTGCTGCTCGTTGTACGCGACTACGAAGGGTGCGAGTTCTCGCCACTCGCAAGGCCCAGCGGGAGGTAGGCACGTGAAGAGCATCGTTCACTTCATGAATCCGAGCTCCTTGAATCAAACGATGCTATCACCCGTCGCTAGATCTCGGGACGAGGAAAGGCCAGGCGGGCGGTTGGGTGTCGTTCCAGAGCCGGCAGCTCCAGCCTGGCGGCGGGCCCGTCGCCTTTCGGTCCACGCCCACCGATGGCCGCTGGGCGATCCGCGTTCTGACCGACGATCTGGGAACGTTGGACCTGCGAGAGCCAGCCGAAGTGTCCACCATGTCCCCGAACGCCTGTCCACGATGTGCCAAGTCTGGACAGGACCCAGCACCGTGGGAGCGCGAGGGAGCTTCGCCGCCTGTGGGAAGCCAGCGAGGGTCGTCAAGCCTCCGCGGTAGTCCGACCGGCCCAGGCCGCGGATGCCGCATCCAACGTCTGCGGCACAGCGCCACGGGACGCTCGGCCCGTTCGGGATTCGCCTGCCGGCCGAGTCCATGTGACGCCGCAGGGTTGGTGGCACGGGCGTTCGCCCGCTTGGACACGCCGTAGTTTTCGGTCTGCGTGTCAACGATCGGCTGCCGCCCCGCCTTCGGCGTCTTCGGCGGCGCCCGGCCCGTCACGTCCGGGTCGGCGTGTACTCCACCACCAGCCGCACCCCCGATCATTTCAGGTGGGACCCCGCCGGGGGCCATTGACCAAGAAGGCTAGAGTCGAAAGTCCCGCGGCCAACCGGCGCGTGATTGGCGTCGCGATCACTTCCGACTCCGTTCAGTTGTCGGCCGGCACCGGTTGCCAGCCCGCGACCGTGGCCACGGCCGTGCCGTCCACGTCGACGGTGAAGCTGTACGCCGCCGCAGGTACCGTGACGGATGGCGCGCGTAACGCCACCGCGAACCGCACATCCGTCACCGCCGCTGGCACGTTGATGTTGCCCACCGGAAAGCCCACCCGTAGGGCGACGTTGTCGGACAGGTCGACTCACGTCGCCTCGCCGTCGGGGGCAGCCTCGTCCAGGCACGCGGACTGCCCGACGGTAACGTGATGTGATCCCCACGCGCGTAGGGGGTGAACTCGGGAAGTTAGACGTGTCGACGGGGTCATGCGGTGATCCCCACGCGCGTAGGGGGTGAACGGATCGCGGGCAACAGCGACGCCAACGCCGCAGTGATCCCCACGCGCGTAGGGGGTGAACTTGCCGACGTCCGGCAGCGCCAGGGCCAGCCAGGTGATCCCCACGCGCGTAGGGGGTGAACCCCAGGCGCGTCCCCAGACCGCGGTCTTACGCGCTCACCCTGATGCCCCAACAATGGCGGAGTGCAATGCCGCTTGCGGTGCTCGGTACGGGCTGCTCAGGTTAATGGCGGGGCGCTGACACTGCTGATGCTTCCAGGCCGGGTGATCCGGTCAAACGGTGCCCAGACGGGCTACGCAAGTTCGGGAATCAGAAAGCGGCGCTGCGTCGGTGGCCACAGTTGCTGCACGCGGACGCGACCGACGGACTGCGAAACCCGCACGACTGGCAAGCCCATCTAGAGACTCAACGAGATGGCGGTGGGACGAAGAGTCGCTTGCTCTCCCAGTTCAGGCGCACTCTCGAACTCGCCGAACTCAAGGATCCGCACATGCCGCAATTCAGCTCCTTGCGCGCGCTCGGTGCTAGTGATCGGGTGTTCGACGGCGTCGGCTGTTCGTCGGTCACGGTATCTGAGAACCGAGCGGCGACCTGTGCTTCCTGTGCCGAGGTGATGCGGCGGATGGCGCGACCTGCCGCCAAGCCTACGGGGATATGGAATGCGCCTGCCGTGATGCTTAGTAGCCCCGCCCCTGCATATCGAGCGTTGAGCTCGTGCCCCCACGCCCGGTATGCGTCATCCCTGGTCAGGTGCTCAAAGGTCGACGGCGAGCCTGCTCGAGCAATCAAGGCTTTGGTGTCCGTGCATGGCCATCCACAGTCGAACGCCGAGATCGAGGCCACCTGGGTGACCAACGCGAGTAAGCCCAAGCACAGAGCATCGCCGGGCGATACCACCCATGCGTGCCGCCGTATGGTGGGTCGACCATCGGCGCCTGCCGCGACCCATAGCCGTCGAAGCATAAGATGACGTGGCAACGAATCCAGCACCTGCCAAGACGATCGCCGGCACTGCCCGACTCCACCCAGTGCCGAAGCTCAGCGCCAGCAACAAGATCAATGTGGAACCTGCGGAACTTCCGAGGGCACGAAGAACCGCACGTTCGGGTGAAATGCTGACGTCTGAACCGAGCGCGAGCGCATTTGCAAATGCGCGGCCCAGCCAAGCCGCAAAAGCCGAGTTTACCGAGAGCATCGCGAGTACACTGGCGACGAGAAAGACTTCGCCCCAAATCTCAGCGACGACGCCTGTGATCACCCAGACTGGATCGTGCGCCACCCGTCGCGGATCCACAGGCGTGAGGAAATACGTTAGGCGTCCAAGGGCCGCTGCCGCCGCCAAGAGCAGAGCGCCTTGTGCGATAAGCGCTACGGCTGAGATCAGGAACGCGGTCCGAAGCAACGCGCGTGCCGCCCGGGCGACTTCGGCAGTAGAGCGATGAGTTCCACGCTCCGGCGTGCGGAACAGGGTTGTTAACTCGGCGAGCGTGCTCGACGCTAAGGTGCGAGCCCCCCAAGCCTCGCACAGTCAATGGCTCGTGTGGTCAGCCGCAGTGGCGACGCGATGCATGTTAGCCGGCAGACCGACGATATTGAGCGCGCTACGGGTTGCGAAAATGCACATGGCGTTCATGGGTCAACCATCGCACTTAAGCGTAGCAGTTTACCGACTAATTGAGCGTTTGTGGACCAGGATGCCTGCGGTCGCTAGCCCTCCAGGCAGCGGGCATACAGCCAGGAAAGGCCCATCCCGAGCCAAGCGTCCACCAGCAAGCCGCCCATGCCCACCCCCGGATCTGCTTCCGGCAGGATGGGGGCGTCGTAGACAACACAGACGGAGTAGCTGCCGCTCCCCACGGTCGCTGGGTGCCGCGAGAAGGCATGCAGTGCGACGAACCAGATGACAGCCGCGACATCGCCGGTCAGCAGAACGTAGCGCCAGAGCCGATGCAGCGGGCGGCCGTATCTGGATACCTTGGGCAGCAGGCAGACGCCGCCTGGCGTATCCATGTGTGAGCTGCGGGCGGAGATACTGCGCTTGAAGGATTCCCGGCCCCCGCAGTTCACTTGATCCCCAAAGGGTCGCGGTCATAGCCGCCCCGTTTGCAGAAGTCGCGGGCGTCGGCGACTTGGCGCGCCGTGCGCTCAACGAGGGGGCGCGCGTACGCGGCGGCCTTCACGGAGCTCAACCGGGACAATGTCCAGACGTAAAGGGCCGGGAACCAGGCGGCTTATACCTGGGCGCCCAAGGCAATGCTCCAAAATGATCAGGGCCGGCGGCGCACCTCGTCTGTGATCCCCACGCGCGTAGGGGTGAACCACCTGCTCATCGGCGGGGCCGCCCTCGTGTTTGGTGATCCCCACGCGCGTAGGGGTGAACCCTTTCCCTATAGGTTCAGAACGATCCTCAGCGTAAAGGTTCTTGATTTTGTCCAGCTTGGTGGGCCCTCGTGGATTCGAACCACGGACCTCGCCCTTATCAGAGGCGCGCTCTAACCGACTGAGCTAAGAGCCCGGAGCCCTGGGGATGGTATCAGAGCCCCGCACCGATCCGGCGCTACCCTAGAATCTGGCAATGGGGATGTAGCTCAATTGGTAGAGCACTGCCTTTGCAAGGCAGGGGTTAGGGGTTCAAGTCCCCTCATCTCCACCCAAGACTGGCGGCGTCGGCCGGCGCGGTGCATGCCCAGGGATCGGCTGGAGCACCTGTCGCGATCGCGCCGCGCCCAGCTTGCGGAGCGTCTAGTCGTCGACGGCGAGCATGCCGCGCGTCGGCATCAACACCGGCCGAAGCCCATCCACGCTGGCAGGCAGCCTTCCGTCGCGACCGTCGAAAGGATGGTGACCTCTTCCTCCGCGGCCTCGATCTTGTCCAACGTCGCCCACGACACCGCATGGTTTTCCCTGACATGGCCGAAGATCGTGTATTCGTGCGGCGCCTCGGCGCTTCCGGCCAGATCGCCAAGGATGAAGAAGAACCGCGATCCGTTGGAGTTCGGCGTCCCGTCGTTGGCCAGCGCAATCAGTCCCCGCGCGTAGGGTCGCTGCGGTGGCTCGATCTCGAAGGTGTAGCCCGCGTTGCCGGTGCCCGTGCCCGTCGCGTCGCCCGATTCGGCGAGCAGGCCGGGGACTACCCGATGAAACGCGAGGCCGTCGTAGTAGCCCTCGTTGATCAGGAAGATGAAACTGTTGACCGCCAGCAGTGCTTCCTGCGGCAACATCACGAAGCGGATGCGCCCGACGCTGGTGGTGAAGGTGACGCTATAGCCCCGCTGATCTTCAACCTCCATCGGCGGGTAGGCGTCGTAGACCGGAGGCCCTTCCGGCTCCGACTCGCCGCAGGCGGCCACGACGATGAGCACGAGGGCAGCTAGCCCAAGGATTGTCACTCGCCGCATTGCGCTCGTCTCCCCGTCAGGCCCTGGATCCGCCTAACATTCTGCCGCACCCGCCATGGAGTCTGCTAGACCGAACGCGCCCCTCATGTGGTTCCAGAACCCGTCACGAGCACTGGTAGGGACCGCCGCTCGGCAGGCAGCCCTCCGTCGCCTTCAGCGACAAGATGGTGACCTCTTCTTGCGCCGCCTCGATCTTCTCGAGCGTGGCCACCGACGGCGCGTGATTCGGCTTCAGATGGCCAAAGACCGTGTACTCATGCGGCGCCTCGGCGCTTCCCGCCAGGTCGCCCAGGATGAAGAAGAACCGCGATCCGTTGGAGTTCGGCGTCCCGTCGTTGGCCATGGCGATGGCGCCGCGTTCATAGGGCCACTGCGTGGACTCCACCTCGAAGGTATAGCCCGGGTTGCCGGTGCCCGTTCCGGTGGCGTCGCCGGTCTCGGCGAGCACGCCCGGGACCACCCGGTGAAACGCGACGCCGTCGTAGTAGCCGCTATTGGCTAGAAAAATGAAGCTATTGACCGCCAGCGGCGCCTCTTCCGGAAGCAGGGTGAAGGTGAGGCGCCCGACGCTGGTGGTGAAGGTGATGCTGTAGGACCGCAGCGGATCAATCTCCATTGCTGGGTAGGCGTCGAAGACCGGCGGCCCTTCCGGCTCCGACTCGCCGCACGCCGCCACCACGACGACGATCAACGAAACTAGACCGACCACTACCGCTCGCCGCATGGCGCCTTTTCCCCGCCGGCCCCTGGGTCCGCCAGACATTCTGCCGCACGTGCCATGGGACCTGCTAGACCGAGCGCGACCCCCGTGCGAGTCCAAGACCCGTCATGAGCACTGGAAGGGACCGCCGCTCGGCAGGCAGCCCTCCGTCGCCTTCACGGACACGATGATGACCTCTTCCTGCGCCGCCTCGATCTTGTCGAGCGTGGCCACCGACGGCGCGTGATCCGGCTTCAGATGGCCGAAGACGGTGTACGCGTGCGGCGCCTCGGCGCTTCCCGCGAGGTCGCCCAGGATGAAGAAGAACCGCGATCCGTTGGAGTTCGGCGTCCCATCGTTGGCCAGGGCGATGCCGCCGCGTTCGTAGGCTCGCTGCGTAGACTCCACCTCGAAGGTGTAGCCCGGATTGCCGGTGCCCGTTCCGGTGGCGTCGCCCGTCTCGGCGAGCACGCCGGGGACTACCCGATGAAACGCGACGCCGTCGTAGTAGCCCTCGTTGGCGAGGAAAATGAAGCTGTTGACCGCCAGCGGCGCCTCCTCGGGAAGCAGCTGGAAGGTGAGGCGTCCGAGATTTGTCGTGAAGATGACGCTGTAGGACCGGCGCAGATCAATTTCCATCGATGGGTAGGCATCGAAGACCGGAGGACCTTCTGGCTCCGACTCGCCGCACGCAGCAATGACAACCAAAATGAGGGAAGCAATCCCGACTGCTACCACTCGTCGCATGGCGTTCTTCTTCCCCTCGGACCCTGGATTCGCCAAGCATTCTGCCGCATGTGACATGGGACCCACTAGGCCGAGCGCAACCGCCGCCCGAGTCAGCAATCCATCATTCTCAGCCGCCCGGCCCATCGGATCGACTCGCCGGCGCCACGCGCCCATTCGGATAGCGCCTGCGCCCATGAAGCGAGCTGCGCGCTGGCCGAAGTCGGCCCTAGCATGCCCCGTAGTTGCCCCGGCTCGGCAGACATCCCTCGGTGACCTGCAGCGACCGGATGATGACCTCTTCCTGGGCGGCCTCGATCTTGTCGAGCGTCGCTACGGACGGGGGGTGATTCGGCTTCAGATGGCCGAAGACCGTGTACTCGTGCGGCGCGTCGGCGCTTCCGGCGAGATCGCCGAGGATGAAGAAGAACCGTGAGCCGTTGGAGTTCGGCGTCCCGTCGTTGGCCAGGGCGATGCCACCGCGTTCATAGGGCCGCTGCGACGGCTCCACCTCGAAGGTGTAGCCCGGGTTGCCGGTGCCCGTGCCCGTCGCGTCGCCGGTTTCGGCAAGCACTCCCGGAACGATGCGATGAAACGGCACGCCGTCGAAGTAACCCTCCCTTGCCAAGAAAACGAAGCTGTTGACCGCCAGCGGCGCCTCTTCCGGAAGCAGCTGGAAGGTGAGGCGTCCGACGCTGGTGGTGAAGACAACGCTGTAGGACCGGAGCGGATCAATCCCCGTCGGTGGGTAGGCCTCATAGATCGGCGGCCCTTCCGGCTCCGCCTCGCCGCACGCCGTCACGACGAAGAGCATTAGGGCCGCCAGCCCAAGGAGTGTCACTCGCCGCATCCTGCGCTCTCTCGTCAGCCCCTGGGTCCGCCTACCATTCTGCCGCACCTGACAGGGGCATGGTGAACGTACCGCATCCGCCATGCGGGTCGAGGACCCGTCGTCCGCGGTCGCCCGGCCCATCGGCTCCGCTCACCAGCGCCGCGCACCGCATTGGATGGTGCGTGCGCCCACGAAGCGAGCTAGACGCCGCCCCCAATCGGTCCTAGCACGGGCCGTAGCCACCCCAGCTCGGCAGGCAGCCTTCCGTGGCCTTCAGCGACAGGATCGTGACTTCTTCCTGGGCGGCTTCGATCTTGTCGAGCGTGGCCAAGGACGGCGCGTGGTCTTCCTTGTAGTGGCCGAAGACCGTGTACTCATGCGGCGCGTCCGAACTTCCCGCAAGGTCGCCGAGGATGAAGAAAAAGCGCGATCCATTTGAATTCGGCGTGCCGTCATTGGCCAAGGCAATGCCTCCGCGCTCGTACGGCCGCTGCGGCGGCTCCACCTCGAAGGTGTAGCCCGCGTTGCCGGAGCCCGTGCCCGTGGCGTCGCCGGTTTCGGCCAGCACCCCGGGGACCACCCGATGAAACGCCACGCCGTCGTAGTAGCCACTGTTGGCGAGGAAAATAAAGCTGTTGACCGCCAGCGGCGCCTCTTCGGGATTCAGGACGAAGCTGATGCGTCCGACGCTGGTGGTGAAGGTGACGCTATAGGGCCGCAGCGGATCAATCTCCATCGCAGGATAGGCGTCGTATACCGGGGGCCCTTCCGGCTCCTCCTCGCCGCACGCCGCCGCCACGATCAGTAACAGGGCCGCCAGCCCGACCAGCATCGCTTGCCGCATCACGATCTTCTCCCCGACCGCATGACGTTCTGGCAACCATTCTGCCGCACGCGCGAGCGGGGCTTCCACCAAACGCGTCACGAGTCGATGAGTCCTAGATCGAGCTGGTGCGCTGTTTGGAGGGTACGGGCGGCGCGTCGACCAGCCCGTGACGCTCGACAAGGCGCTGCAGCCCTTCAGGGACGCCCACGACCACGAATACATCGCCGGCCTCGAGCACACGGTCCGTCGCCGGCGCCATCTCCGTGCGTCCCCGCCGGACAAGGGCCAACATCGATACCCCAAACTCCTGGAGCGACAACCCATTCACCGTTTCGCCAATCAGCCCGGATCCTCCCGGAACGGTCATTTCGCGGATGTCCAGGCCGGGCGAGTGGGGATCGAGCAGCTGGTCGAGCACATCCCGCACGTTCGGCCGCCGGACGAAGTCAACCATGCTCAGCGCGCCCTCGATCGGCGGTGAAAACACGCGCCGGGCGCCGGCCGATTGCAACCGCCGGACCGCCTCGTCCGATGCGGCGCGCGCGATGACCGGCACGTTCGGGGCCAGCATGCGAGCTGCCAGCACCGCGTATACGTTTTCGGCGTCGTCGTCGGTGGCGACGATGAAGGCGGCGGCGCGCTCGATGCCTGCCTCGGTGAGCCCCGCATCCGATGACGCGCGATCGGCAATGCTCACCAGACCGTCATCCGATGCCTTCTTGACCTGCGCCGGGTCGATGTCGATCACCACGACGTCGCAGCCGTCGTTGCGCAACTCTTGGGCGATGCGCGCGCCGACGCGGCCATACGACCCGACGATGTAGTGACCCTGCATGTGCGAAAGGAGCCTCGCGCGGCGGCGGCGCGCAAAGTGTGCACCCAGGTGGCCTTCGGCGAGGTAGTCGATATAGTTCGCCGCCGTCCAGGCGAGTGTACCGACGCCGGCCACGATCAACAGCGACGTAAACACACGCCCTGCCGTGGACAACGTGTGCACCTCCGCGAAGCCCACGGTGCTGATGGTGATGACGACCATGTAGAGGGCGTCCACCGGAGCCATCCCCTCGATCACGACGAATCCGACCACCCCAACGGCGGAAACCGCGACCAAAAAGAGGAAGCCGGGAATCAGTCGGCGCCGCCAGTAGAACTGGGCAATGCTGGCGGCCTTGCCGGATGGCCGAGACGGGACGAATCGCCCAGCGCCCAGTCGAGTCTCCCTGTGTTTCATCTGGCGGAAATTTCGGGCTCAGCGGCTGTGCGTATCTTGCAACGGCCCCTGCCGTCCGTCACACCGTTGACGCGACGCCATAGCGGTGGACCTCGGCGGGCGAAATAGCGCCGCCGCCCGCAACCAGGCATCATCCGGCCGTGCAATCGGCCCGCCCGAGCGGCTTCCGGCACGCGCCGCCGAGCCGCGCAAGTCGCGGCGGGCGCAGGCCGAGCTTGGAGGGACCTTGAGCCAGCTCGACGCCACGCAACTCATCATTGGCGACACGCCGCAGTACTTCTTCGACGACGGCCTGATCGAGGAGGTGCAACACGTCACGCGCCGCCTCCATCGGCCGGTCGGCGTGGACGGCAGCCCCTTCATCCAGCGCGACCGGCCTTGGGAGCACGTGCCCTACTTCTCCAGCGTGGATTGGAGTCTGTGGCGAGACCCGGAGTCGCAGCGCCTCCACTGCACCTACACCGATCTCAACGTGGACCGCGAGCGACTGGCGCGCAAGGGCGGCGCCTTCATCGACTGGGCCAACGGCCGCCTGCGGGTCTGCTATGCCTACTCCGACGACGGCTTCGAGTGGGTCAAACCCCCGCTCGGCCTGGTGCACGAAAGCGGCCACGACACCAATATCATCCTGGGCAGCGAGGCCTACGGGAGCGTGTGGGGACTCTCCGTCTTCGACGACCCGCTCGAACACGATCCCAGCCGGCGCTACAAGGGCTTCCACGTGATGGTGCCGCCGGGGTATGCCGTGGCCAGCGACGAGCCGGGTGCGCATGTCCGCGTGGGCTATTCGCCGGACGGCATTCGCTGGACGGTAGGCGACGACCGCCCCACGGTCGGTCGGACCGGCTCCCGCATCGGAGACTCGGCTCAGCCCGCATTCGATCCCGGCACCGGCACCTATCTGCTCTTTACCCGGCATCCCTGGATGAGCCTGGCGCCGCGCTCCCGTCCGCTTCACGCCACCGAGTTGGGCGGCCATCCGACCTGGGACGCGTCCGCCGGTGCGCCGAATCGCCGCGGGCGCCGCCGCATCTACCTCTCCGAGAGCCGCGACTACCTCCACTGGAGCGAGCCGCGGCTGATCCTGGCGCCCGATCCGCTGCTCGACAACATCGACGACTCGTTCTACAGCATGAGCGCCATGTGGCTTGGGGGTCAGTGGATCGGTTTCGTCCAGGTGTTCCACATGGTTGAAAACACGCTCGACGTGCAGCTGGTGCACAGCCGCGATGGACGCCATTGGCAGCGGCTCTTCCCCGGGCAAGCCTGGCTGCCTCTCGGACCGCCGGGTTCGTGGAACCAGTTCTACACCAGCCTTCCCCGGTTTCCCGACGTCGACGGTCCGGAGTGGCTGGTGTTCCATGGAGGGTCCAAATCCCATCACGACTGGTGGATTCACGGCCAGGAAGAGGGCCTGGACGCCCCGGAGGCATGGGACATGAATCTGGTGGGATTCGGCCTCGGTCTGGCGAAGCTGAGGAAGTTCGGCTTCGTGTCGCTCGACGCCGACCGCATGCGCGAGGGCATGATCCTGACGCAGCCGTGGGTCGCGCCGGGCCAACGACTGGTGATCAACGCCGCCTGTGGCCCCGAGGGCTACATCAAGGTCGAGGCGCTGGACGTGCACGATCGCGTCCTCGCCGGCTGTAGCCGCGACGACTGCGATGTCTTTACCGGCGACGCCATCGCGCACACCGTGACGTGGCGCGGCGACCCGCGCCTCCCGGTCGACATCCCCTCATTGGGCGGCGAGGTGTATACCCACCGACTGCCGCACCGCCGGCTGCGCTTCATCCTGCGCGACGCGCAGCTCTACTCGTTCCGGATCGAAACGTCCGCTAGCACGGCGTAGCGACGGCCGCGGAGCAGACTCCGCGGCCGTCGCCTCTGCGCCATTGCGGCGCCTAGTTTCGGGCTATTCCGTCGGCCAGCCGTCCGGAATCTCGTCGGCGTCAAGGGCGGCTTGAATGGCCTCGGCGGCCTCTGGAGTCACCCACGCGCCCCAGATGTCGGGGTTGCTCTTTAGCCACCAGATCGCGGCGTCATTTGTGCCGGCGTCGGGATTGTCGAGCACCCACTGGGCGATCGGCTTGTAGACCTCGATGTTGAGGTCCCAGGCCCGCAGCATCTGGACGACTTCAGGTGCGGTGGTGAGCAAGTCGGGATGCACCGCGATGAGGATGGTCGCGTCCTCAAATCCGCATGCCTTCGAGGTCGCCCAACACTCGTCGCTGTAGGCCGGCTCCTCGAGACGAACCACGTCCAGCACCAGGGCCGGCTCGTTGGTGCCCCACTGGTACCCAAGCCAAGGTTCGCCCTTCTCGTACGCGCCATACAGATCGGCGTTCAGCGCGGCGCCGTCACCGGGGTTGATGACTTCCACGTGATCGGTGAGACCGTAGGCCTCGATCTGGGCCGCCACGTTCTCTTCACAAGCCCAGCCAATGACGCAGGAGACGAGCCGCGCCTTGCCGCCGCTAGCCGCCGTCGCGAATATTTGCTTGAACTGCTCGTCTTTCAGGTCCTCGACGTTGTCAAGCTCGGGATATTGCTCTTGGAGGTAGGCCGGAATCACAAATCCGGACTGCCAGTCGTTGCCGAGGCTCTTGCCGACGGAGACCACCTCGCCGTTGGCAATCGCGTCGTCCCAAGCCTCCTGTTGGTTGGGCAGCCAAATCTCGAGCGTGATGTGGCTGTCGCCGCGCCGCAGGCCCTGGAATAGCGGGAGAGTGCTACCGAAGACCACGTCCGTGGGGTAGCCGTAGCCCTTCTCGACGATGTATTGGGCGATGCGGTTCTGCAACTGAGCGCTATCCCAGTTCAGATCGCTAAAGACCAGTGTCGGCGGGGGGGCTTCGGCTTCCTGCTCGGATTCCCCGCAAGCAGTGACGCCCATGACGGCGAGCACCGCAAGAATAAGCGCGAGTCGCATGTACCGAGTCAGCATGATTGACGCCTCCCCCAACTTCTGGTCGGAACAAAGTCGCCTTAGCACCTTAGCTCGCGGCGCGACACGGCGCGAACGCCGGCGACGTGGGCAGACCGGGTGTGTGACAGCCGCGCCACGATGATGGTCCAAAAGCCTTGTCATCTTCCCGGATCGCTCACGCAAGAAGCGTCCACGGGCAGGGCGAGAAGCACGACCGCGGCGACTAACCGGCGCGGCGAATCTCATGCCGGCCGCGGGACACGGCCTGGGTGAATCGGTCGAAGATGATGGCCAGGAAAACGATCGCCAGCCCCGCAATGAGCCCGTTGCCGGGCTGGTTCTTCTGCAGGGCGCGAAGCACGTTGTCGCCGAGTCCGCCGGCGGCCACCATGCTGGCGATGGTGACCATTCCCAAGGCCATCAGGGTGGTTTGGTTCACGCCGGCCATGATGGTGGGCAAAGCCATGGGAATCTGCACTTTCGCCAGAATCTGCCGCGGGGACGCACCGAACGAGCGAACGGCCTCAATGGTCTCGGGCGACACTTGGCGAATCCCCAAATTGGTGAGTCGAATCAAGGGGGGAACCGCGTAGATGATGGTGGCGAAGATGCCGGCCGGTTTCCCCAAGCCGAAAAACAGGATGCCCGGCAGCAGGTAGACGAAGCTGGGCATGGTCTGCATGGCGTCAAGGATCGGCCGCAAGAGGTTGTCGGCGACACGGCTGCGCGACGCCAGCACGCCCACCGGCAGGCCGATGAACACTGCCACCGCCACCGCCACGATCATCAGCGCCACGGTGTCGATGGTGTTCTCCCAGAGGTCCATGAAGCCGATGAAGAGCAGCGCCAGCACGGTGAAGCCGAGCAGACGCCAGCGCCCGATCGCGAAGGACAGCAGCGCCAGACCCAGAATGACCGCGGGCCACGGCAGCCAGCTCAGCGCATCCTCGATGCGCACCAGGGCCACGTCGACGGCGGAGCTCAGGCTGTCGAAGAGCCAACCGGCCTCCTTATTGAGCCAGTCCACCGCGTCGTCAATGGCCCTGCCGGAGACTTCCCGAACCGTTCGGTCCAGCGTGGTCTCGCCGCCGGACGACGTGGCGACGCTGGACTGTGACAGGGTGGTGGGAAACTCCATTTGCGAGCCCCAAACGACCAGGCAGACAAACAGGGCGATGACGACGACCGCGGCTCCGGCAAGCCAACGGCCATAGCCCGGCAGCGCCGGAATCCGGCCGGCGAATCTCCGGGCTGGGTCGCCAAACTGGCGAATGAGCCTGACTCTGGGTGGGACGTTTGGCGACTCGGCGTTTGGTTGAGCCATGTGAGTCTCTCTAGCCAGCTTGCGCCACGGCCTCTAGCAACACGGCCCGGCGAATCTCGCCCAGCAGGCTGCCATTTTCGCTCACGACGGCCACCGCGTGCTCGGTCTGGGCGGCGATGGGGACCACGTCGGCAAGATACGCCTCGGGAGACGTCGTCTCGGCCTGATCGACCGGCGCCCCATGGAGCGATCTGACGCCCTGGGCGGCTAGCTCCGTTGCCTGATCCCGGGTGAGGACACCGCGCAGGGTGAACGATCGACTAATCAGGAAAACGGCGTCGAGCTTGTGCTGCTGCATGGCGTGCAGCGCCGCGCGGGGCCCCTGCCGCTCGTAGATCACCACGTCGGGCTCGCCCATGATCGCCCGAGCCTGCACCACTTTGGCCCGCGAGACGTCTTGCACAAAGTCGGTCACGTAGTCATCGCTGGGCAGGGTGACAATTTCCTCCGGCGAACCCTGCTGCACGATCTGACCGTCGCGCATGATGGCGACGCGGTCCCCCAGCTTGAGGGCCTCGTCGAGGTCGTGGGTGATGAACACGATGGTCTTTTGCAGTTCCGTCTGCAGCGAGACGAGCTCGTCCTGCATTTCGCGGCGAATCAGGGGATCGAGGCCGCTGAACGGCTCGTCCATCAGGAGCACGTCGGGATCGACAGCCAACGCCCTGGCTAGGCCGATTCGCTGCTGCATGCCGCCGCTCATTTCGTGGGGACGGTAGTTCTCCCACCCCTTGAGTCCGACCGTTTCAATGGTCTCGGTCGCCATCCGGTATCGGGTTGGCTTGTCGACGCCGCGTATTTCGAGACCGACGGCCACGTTGTCGATGACGCTGCGGTGCGGGAGCAGGCCATAGTGCTGAAAGACCATCGCAATCTTCCGCCGGCGGAACTCGATGAGCTGGGCCTGGGAATAGGTGAGGATGTCCTCTCCATCAAAGTGGACCTGCCCTCTAGTGGCCCTGATGAGCCGGATGAGGCAGCGCACCAGCGTCGACTTGCCGCTGCCGGAAAGCCCCATAACCACGAAGACCGTGCCCTTCTCCACCGAGAACGACACGTCGCGCAGTCCGGTAACCAAGCCCAGCTCATCCTGAAGCTCGGCGCGGCTCTTGGAGGCATGCTCGGGCTGAAATACCCGCTCCGGTCGCGGGCCAAAGACTTTCCAAAGGCCGTCCACGACGATTTGAGCATCTTGCGAAGGCATGGAGCCGAAGGCCTTCCACCGTGGTGGGTCCGCCGCGCTTCCAGCAGGCGTCTCATCAAGTCGAATGCCACGGATCATGCATCTTCGCACGCGAATAGTCTTGACGCGTCGCGCGGCTGCGCCGGCGACACATGCGCACCAAATACGCGGAAATGGTCTCGGTGCTGGACGCAGCAGTTGGAATCTGAAGTCGATGCTCAGATGATATGGTTCAGCCATACGCCTGTGCGATTGCCGACTCGCAATGAAGACCACCCTTAATCTGAACGACCGCGTGCTGCAACAGGCCAAGCGGCGGGCGGCGCGGGACGGGATAACGCTTACTCGCTTCGTAGAGGATGCCCTGCGCGCGCGGCTGGCCGGAGCGAAGGGCAGCAAGCCGCCCTTCCGGCTGCGACTTGTAACGGTGACCGGGCACGCGCCACCTAACGTCGATATTGCCGATCGCGATGCCCTCTACGACGTAATCGACCGCGCTTGATTGCAGTTGATACCAATGTGCTGATCTACGCCCATCGCGGCGAGGCCTCATTGCATAACGAGGCGGCATCGAGGCTCGTCGCGCTGGCTCAAGGGCCCGAGCGTTGGGGCCTGCCAGTCTTCTGCGTCGCAGAATTCATGCGCGTCGTGACCCATCGTCGCGTGTTCAATCCGCCGTCTTCCGTTTCCGAAGCAGCTACATTTGTCACCAACGTTGCAGCCGCTCCGAGCTGCGAACTCGTCCGGCCGGGGCCAGGATTCCTCGATTTGCTCGTGGAAACAGCACGGCAGGCCAATGCGCACGGCAACCTGATTTTTGACGCCCAGATCGCTGCGTTGTGCCTAGAGCACGGTATCGACACCGTGCTAACGGACGACCGCGATTTCAGACGATTTGAGCCGCTGCGCGTGCAGGCTTTGAGCTAGCTGTTAGTAACCGCGCCGCGCTTGAAACACGTCCGATGACGCCCGGCGATCCCGACCTTCCCGCGGATGCGCCGATCGTGGTTCGAGACGCGCGCAAGCTGCTTGCCACCCAGGAGCCGCACACTCACCACATGGCCAGCCTGGCGCGGTTGCCGGGCGGCCGCCTCGTGCTGAGCTTTAGCCGCGTCCCGAGCACCCGCCGGCTCAACAACGGCGTGCTGATGGTCACGCGCTCCGACGACAACGGTGCGACGTGGACCACTCCCGAGGCGGTCTACACGAATTCGGGATGGGACTGCCTCAATATGGGCGGACTCATGCCGTTCGGCGGCGAGCGCCTGCTGCTCGCCCTCGGCCGGCTGCAGATCGATCCGACCCTGGCGGGCGACGAGCCGTGCACCGGCTGGTATATGGCGACACGGTCATCGGCTGACCGCGGCGAAACCTGGTCGCCGGTAGGCCCCGAAGTTCGCCTGTTTCCAGGATGGACGGAGCTCTACGGCGCCAGCAACCCGCATCGAGTGGCCGACGGCCGGCACATGCTCGCCGCCATCGGCACGACCGGGCGCGATGCCGGCTGGCGCGCCGGCGTCACCTTCACCGATGACCTCGGCGCCACGTTTTCCCCACCGGTAGTCGTCGCCGAGCACCCGAAGCTTGGATTCGGCGACATGGACATCGTGCGGCTGGCCGATGGCCGGTTCCTCGCCGTGGCGCGGGTATTCGGCGGTCGTCCCAGCGTGTTCGCGCGCTCCGCCGACGACGGTCGGACCTGGAGCGATCCGCGCCCGACCGACTTCGCCGGCGCCAACATCAAGCTGCACCGGCTCCGATCCGGCGCGGTGCTTTGCGCCTATCGCGACGAATGCGGCAATCGATCGGGCGTGGCGTGCAGCGTCAGCGAGGACGCCGGCGAATCGTGGCGGCGCCTGGGATGGCTGGCCGCACCCGGCGGCGGGCCGCCGCCTCTTGCGGACGGCGTGCGCTGCGGATATCCCGACATTGCAACCTCTGGCGGCCGGGAGCTCGTCGGCGTCCTGCATCCCACGGCCGACGCCACGGGCTGCGTCGATATCCGCTGGCTGCGCCTCGAAGACCGAACCTAACGCGGCCTACCCGGGCGTCTGGTAGCTCAGGTCCCAGTCGCCCAGGAGATTGAGCTTGTGGGTCGGCGTGACCAGCTCCGCCTCACCAGCCGCCCGCCAGGCGGCAATCTCCTCGCGATGCCCCAGGCGCCGCAGCGACGACCACATGTCCTGGTAGTTTGCGCGGCCCGCGGGACCGGCGCAGTCCCAGAAGAACAGGTGCGGCACGCCCGCCCCATACAGACCATCGGCGCGGCGTCGAAACTCCTCAGGCGACAAATGGCGCGGCATGATGTTCGGTGCAACCGTGCAGGGCGTGCCCTCGGTCAGGTCCAGCAGCCACGCGGCATCATTCGGGTCCGTCCACGCCTGCAGCGAGCTGTCCATACCCAACTCCGACGAGTAGGGAATCAGCGTGTCGACCAGGCCCTCGGCCACCCAGGCGCGCAGGTCCATTGCGATCTGCAGATTCTCCTGCTCGGTGGCGCCAACCACGGCAGAAACCTGGATTCGGCTCGACCGGCCCTGTTTCGCCGCCTCCTCATCCATCGCCTCCCGGACCTCGCGCATGAACTGGGTCAGCGTTTGCGCCCGGTAACGCAGCCAGGTGGGATCGTCCGGCGGCATCAGTCGTGGGAAGCCCCCATGCGTTCGGGTAAATCCCTCGACGATCGGGCGCTCATACTCAACCAGCGGCGGCCGGCGGTTGTACAGCAGGCAAACGCCGTCGATGGGGTGCTGCGCCACCTCCCGCAACAGCTCCACGGCGTGGGCGCGAACCTCGGGGAAGCTGTAGGCCATGCGCGGCGTGCGTACGCCGTTCCGGTCCTCGCCCCGCCACTCGGGATGACGCTTGTAGATGCCGTCGCCGTGGTCGAAGTGGTCATGCGGCGGCGGAAAGTGGAATCCGGCCACCCGCCAGCTGGCATGGAACTCCATGCCGATCTCATGGCAGTAGTCCAGGGCAACGCGAAACGGGTCAATTCCCTGCGCGGCAAAGGCCCGCCAGCTCTCCGCGTGTAGGCGGTCGCCCACGCGGTCGAAGTCGTCGAGCCCGTCGAACGTGCTGCGGCGTCCGACGTTGGTGAGGTTGTACATCAGGTCGCCCTGGCCGCATTCCCAATACATGCGCGAGAAGTCGGTATCGCGGTAGGGCTCCAGCTCGCGTCGAACCTCATCCGCCGTCGTCATGCGCCACAACCAGTGGGGTCCGTGCGCGTCCTGGTGCGCAAAGAGCGTTCGGTTCCGAGCGTCCGCCCGATCGGCGCGCGTCGCTTCGACCTCGGCCTCGGTGAGCGGAACGAGCTTGATATAGGCGACCCGCGCGTGCCGGCAACGCACCGCGCCGATGCCGTCGCCCGGCGCCTCCTGCCAGGCAACCTGGCCGATGTGGAGGTCCTGATCGGTGAGATTCGCGACCTTCCAGAACATCTCAACGAGCGCCCGATCGTGTACGCCGGCTAATGCGGCGTCGGCGGAGTTGAGCATCGTCTCGACCGCGTCATCGCTGAGCCGCACCAGCACCGCGTGGCCGTCGCTCTCGCCGGGACGGGACGGCATGACGCCGATGGACACCGCGTGCCAGCCCTGCGCGTCCAGCGGATAGCGCACCGCCGGAGCGGCCGTGTTCGGCCCGGCCATCAGCATCGTGCCTGAGAGATCGTCGGTCGCGTAGGCCATCGCGCGCCAGCGGCGATGCTGTGGGTCTGTCCCCAGCGCCTCCGCGGGCTCACACCGGTCCAGATCGGTGCGAAAGATCGCCGGGTTGGTGAAACCCCGATCGGCAAAGTTGTCAACGGTTGTCTGCGCCACTGGTTCCTCGCCTCTTCCGGCCGTGTTGGTCCGAGGACACGCCGCCGTGGCCGGCAATGTACAGAACTAGCCGCCAAGCCCGCATGGCCTCGGGGGCTAGGGTGCCGCTCCGCTCACGCGGCCCGGATGCCGGCTGCGGTGGCAACAACTGGAATTGGGTCGGAAATGCACCGCGCGCCGTCGACGGCGGCCGTGCCAAGCATGACCCATTGCCCCCGCCATCGGATGAAGCGGCTGGCGTAGGGCTGCACCGGCGCGTCCGGTGGCAGCACCTCGCCCGTGCCATGGATGCGAAACGGTCCCAGCGGCGACTCGCCGACCATCGAGAAGTCGGCGCTCCGAAAGGGATGCCCGGGATGTCGACGCCTGAACCATGGGACGATGCGGTCGGGCGACGTGCAAAACAATAGGTAGTACCGCCCGTCGATGCGGTACACCTGCGGAACCTCGATCTCGGTGGCGATGGGGTCCACGTCCAAAGGCGGCTCCACCTGCCACGTGCGCATATTCCGGCTGGTCGCCAACCCGATCGTGCCCCGGCGGTTTCGGTCCGGGTGCTTGCTCCGGGCGCACACGAGCTGATACAGGCGGCCTTCGACTGGGAAGATAAACGGATCACGCCATTGACCGTACGCCCGGTGAACGGGGCCGAGGCGCTCGTAGAGCCCGGGATCTCGCTCATTGACCGGATTGCTCTCGCATTTGGCCCAGCTATACAAGTCGTCCGACACGGCCAGCCCCACGCGATGCACTTTGCGCGTGGGCGGGTTTTCGCCCCGGCGCAAGGCGCTATAGGCCATCCAGTAGCGCCCCTTCCAGGCCAGAACGGAGCCGGTGGAGAGAGTTTGACTGTCCCAAGACTCGCCGGGGCCGCGCTCCAGGGCGAAACCGAGGAAATCCCAGTGCACCAGGTCGCGGCTGACCGCGTGGCCGATATCCCAGTTCCAGGAAGGGCGCGGCTCCGGCGAGGTACAGAAAAAGCAGTGCGCCACTCCGTCGCCAACGACGAACCAGGAGTCGCCAATGGTGAAGCCGGGCAGGCTAAACATGCCGCCCGTTTAACACCGACCATCCCGACACCCGCGCCTCACCTATCCGCGGCACCGCTCCACAGATAGAAGCCGGTGTTCCCAACCACCCAGGTGAAGACCACGTCCACCCACGGGAAATGGCTGATGTGGGACTGTGCCGCCAGCCCGGTCTCGTTCTCCGGCCAGAAGGTCCACAGCCAGCCCCAGTAGAACAGGATGACCAGGGCGATCGAGCCGTAGAGCACCGCGGTGGCGGACAGGTACTCGCGAGTGACCGGGTCAGTGCCGCTGCCGGCCACGGCCCGCCTTCGCACCACGCTCACCGCCAGCGCAATCGGCACCGCCACCGCCATGAACCAGTTGACGACCTGCCACACCGGATAGGTCGGGCCGCCGTCGTGGTAGACCGGCGTGAGGATGAGGTTCAGCCCGACGACAAACGCGATCGCCACGAGCGCAACCGCCACCAGCCGCTTCACCATGTCCATGAAAACGCTTCCTTCCTGGCGGCTCCTGCGCCTGCCAAGAGCCCACCGCCTGCTCCGCACCGCGCGGCGCAATTTTAGGTCCAGTGCTCGCTCGGCCGCGCCCTCGCACGCGTTCGGCGCGACGACCTAGGTCGACGAGAGGCTCCGCAGATACGCCTGACGCTTCGCGAGCGCATCGAACGCCGTCGTGCCGGGGGTGTCTTTGTCCGACGCCAGCATCGCTGTCGGGTCGCCGCGAATGAGCTCCCGCGCCACCCGGATGATCTCTGCCGCCGGCATCGCCAGGCACCGCGCACCGCCGATTCGAGTTGCCCGCTGGATGCCCCGCAGGTGCGGCTCGATTGCGGGAAAGCCTGACGACGAACCGCCAACGTTGCGCACTGCTGTCCAGCCGCGCGGATCGTCGGCGACGCGCGCGAAGCTCGTGAAGCCGCCACGGTGCTCGAAGTTCTCCGCTACGTGAATCGTCGTGTTTGATTCATGCCCCACGCCGAGCAGAAGGATCCACGCGCCCTGCTCCGCCGCGGTCTCGAGGACGGCGAGCGGGTGGTCGGCGGTGCCGTGGGCCAGGATCGCTGGTGCGCGGGGCCCAACACCGGAAAAACTGCAAATTGGCGCTGGGCTCCGAATTGCGTCTGGCTCGGCAGCCAGCGCCGCCGCGATGGCGCCCATGCTGCGATTGATCGGGCTATCCGCGCGCTGAACCGGCGTGCCGCGCACGGCCTCGTGGAACTCCTCCCACGTCGCGGACGGAGTGTGTGCGTTGAACGGGATGTGGGGCTCCGGCGGCGACGGCAACCGGGCCACGTAGGTGAATGCGGGCGCGATGACCGTGGGAACCACCGAGCGCACCGCGGCAACCACCGTATCGGCGCCACCCGCCACCCAGCCAAACGCGCTCAGCGACGAGTGGACCACGGCAGTCTCGACGCCGGCCAGTCCCAACGCGCGCAGGCCATCGACGATGTCGTCGAGGATCACGACCGGCCGGGAGTCGTCGACGGCGTCTGGCTCGTCCCTCACAGTGGTGCGCGCCGGTTGGAGGCAGGATTCGATCGTTGCAGCCTGCCGACGCGCTGTCTATTGGCGTCGTCGTACGGACGCCAGCGCGAGCCCCTGCCGGATGTGGGTGTAGCCTCGCTGGGCAGCCCGACCTATCCGTCTCCACCCAAGTGCAATGACGCCCGTCACCATTCGACGCGATCCGGAGCCGTCGCTGGACGACTAAGGCACAGTCCCGATTTCCTTCACCACGACCTCCATCCTGCGGATCGAGTGGCGGAAGAGCGGCCTCGAAGGCATCCGAATCACCGAAGTTCCCATCGATCCACCGCTGGCCAGGGACTTCGACGAAGGGGAGCCGGTGTCGCGCTGGCAGCAGTTCGGCGATATTTCCCACTGGGGATTCTTCGCCGCCCATGACGCCGGGCGGCGGGTTGGCGGCGCCGTGGTGGCGCACCGCTCGCCGGCGGTGCGCATGCTTGAGGGACGGACGGACCTTGCCGTCTTGTGGGATATCCGCGTCGCCCCGTCACATCGAAGGCACGGCGTCGGGAGCCGGCTGCTCCAGGCCGCGGCGCGCTTTGCCTGGGACCAGGGCTGCACCGTGCTGAAAGTGGAGTCGCAGAGCACCAACCCCGCCGCGTGCCGCTTCTACGCCAAGCACGGATTCAAGCTGGGCGGCGTCCGGCAAGGGGCGTACGCCGATTTGCCGGACGAGATTCAGCTGCTTTGGTACTTGCCGGCGCCGAACCGTCCCGGCTAACCGGGCCATCGCCCGGCCTCGCCAGCCACAGCGACGCACGACCAACCGTTCAGAAGTAAGCGACCGAATCTCGGCAGACGCGGGCCTCTTCGAGGCGCGCCACCACAGAGTCCAATCATTATGTCAACCACAACGTGCCTCAACCTGCCGCGTCGCCATAATTAGGAGCCGAAGAAAACGCCCGAACGTGTATAAAAACCCCTGCGCGGCTCGAGTCTTGAACGGAGCCGGCCGAGCCGCTCGTCGGGCGCCGAGAGAATCGTGGCAATCCCAGAATCCCATTGACGGCGCCACTGGCCGCGCGTATCCTTGCGTTTCTGGGCGCAAGCTATGCCTTGCGTCACTGTGCCTCGGGCGCCGACGGGCGGCGCGCGAGCGAACCTTGACAACTGAAGAGCACGCAAAGCTGCAGTTTTGCCGGTCTAACGATTACTAAGCTACGAAGGGCGCTCGGCGGATGCCTTGGCGCCAAGGGCCGACGAAGGGCGTAGCAGGCTGCGATAAGCCACGGGGAGCCGCGAGCAGGCGCTGATCCGTGGATTCCCGAATGGGGAAACCCGGCGGGGGTAATACCTCGCCACGATGCGTTGAAGGCCTTCGGGCCGTAGTAGCCGCATCGAGGGCACCGGGGGAACTGAAACCTCTAAGTACCCCGAGGAAGCAAAATCAAACGAGATTCCCGTAGTAGTGGCGAGCGAAACGGGAACAGTCCAAATCCGGTCGGTGTGATAGGCCCACGCCGTTGCCGACCGGGCGTTGTAGGAGCCGGAGCCGCTCGTGGGAGCGGCACCCAGTTACCAAATCGTCCGTTAGCCGAAGGGGCTGGAACGCCCCACCAAAGACGGTGAGAGTCCGGTAGGCGAAAACGGAACGATCTGGGCCGGATTTCCTGAGTACCACGGGACACGTGAAACCCTGTGGGAACCTGGGAGGACCACCTTCCAAGA
>JAPOVQ010000034.1:47500-102453 GCA_026708035.1 Chloroflexota bacterium
TATTCCCGGTTGCGTGGACGGGGCCACTGGAACATGTGATACGGCTCGTGGGGGTAGAAGGCCTGATACGTGCCGAAGATCGTGAGCTCGCGCCGCAACAAGTCAACCTGCAATTCAATCCCAACGGCGCCTGGCGCGCTGCCGGTCACCGCGATCACGCCCCCGTTGTCGGCGGCGCGGATGCAATCGGGCAGCACGAGCGGTGTGCGCGTCGCCATGAACACGGCGCGCGCGCCGTCGCCGTAGGAGACATCCCGGATGGCCGCCGGCGCGTCCTCGCGGCCGGCATTGACCACATGCGTCGCGCCGCTGGCGAGCGCGATCTCCAAGCGTCGATCGTCGAGGTCCACGGCAACGACCGGGTGGGCCCCGGCCATGCGCGCAAACTGCACGATCAGCTGGCCAACCACGCCTACTCCAAATACCGCCACAGCGTCGCCGATCGACGGCTGTGCTCGTCGCACGGCATGCAGGGCGACGTCGGCCAGCGAGACAAACGTGGCCGCGTCATCGGAGACCGCGTCCGGCAGCAACTGCGGCGTTTCGAGCCTGGTCATCGGGCGGGCGGTCGGCGGAACCAGCGCGGCGCTCACATGTTGCAGCGAGGCCACGATCCGGTCGCCCGCGGCGAACCCGTCAACCTCGTCGCCGGCCTCAACCACTCGCCCGACCCACGAATAGCCGGGCCGCAAGGCGTCCGGCGCCTCGGTCAGGCCGGCGGCCCGGTGGTCGCCTTCGAGCAGGTTCTGCTCGGTGCCGGCGCTGATGAGCGTGCGCGTGGCCTCCACCAGGAGCTGCGACGACGCGGGCTCGGCGACCGGCGTCTCGGCAATCCTCACCTCACTCGGTGAGGGAAACTCGATTTGGCGGGCAATGCGCGACACAGAACTATCCAATCGGAGAAGTCCGACGGCAAGGATGCCGCACCCGTGACGCCCTGTCAGGCACGACGGGCCGCGAAACAACCCAGGGTCGCGGCACGGCGCTCGCCCGCGAGGGCTCGCGACCGGATCGCCGGCAGTCGCCCTCGCACCGTCCACACGGCGATAGTCCGACGAAAGCGATGCGCGTCGACTCGTTCAGGGCTTGACGGCAATCGCCTCGCCAAACGCAAGCGCCCCGACCGCGCCGATGTGGTTCATCCACTCGTCGTGCTCGAGGCGCCAGTGATCGAACTGCTCCTGCGTGGCCAGCCCGTATTTCGTCGCCGCCGCGATCACGTCCGTCGAGTAGAACCAGTCGCCGATGAAGGCGTGAAGAAACGCGATGTCCGCGGGCGCGCTGAAGATATCGAAGGAAGCCGTCGCGTTGATGTCGGAAAACCCCGCCTCGATGAGCTTGTTCTTCAGCTCCTTGCCCATCTGGGGATGGCCGCCGTTTGCCTCGAGCAGGTTGCCAAACGTGGCCCAGGCGTCGGCCGTGTATTCGGTGTCGGGTTCCAGGAACGACGAACCAAGGATGAATTCGCGGCTGGCGATGATGCCGCCCGGCTTCAACACACGCTTCACCTCGGCCAGCGTCTTCGACGTGTCCGGGACGTGCATGAGCACAGCGTGGCAGTGGGCGATGTCGAAGGAGTTGTCATCGAATGGCAGATCGGTCACGTCGCCAACGTGGAAGGTCGCGTTTTGGTGACCTCCCGCCTCTGCAGCGGCACGCGCCAGGTCGATCTGTGATTCCTCCACGTCAATACCGTGGACTTCTCCGGGATCTACCGCTCGGGCCAGACCAACCGTGATGGTTCCAGGGCCGCAGCCAAAGTCGAGCACGCGCATGCCGGGCTCGAGCAGCGGCATGAGGTGGGCAGCATGGGATTCCGCGCTCCGTCGATTGAGCATCTGCCGGAACTCTTCGCTGTAGCCCATCGTGTAGGTGGAATCGGTCACTTCGCCGCTCCTTTGAGCATTCGGCCGGAAACTGCCCGGTGTTTCGCCACGGATCAATCAACTACGACAGGGCCCAAGACGGCGCACACCTCGGCGCCTCCCAGGTGGCTAGTGCGTTCGCCCGACGCGCACGGTGATGATGTCGACGCCGTGATACTTCTGGTGCTGCACGGACGAGGCGTAGTGCCACAGCAGGCGGAACGAAACCTCGCGTTCATCCGGCACCGGAGGCAATTCGCTCAGGTAGGCCAAGCGGTCTTCCATATTCTCGCCCTCCAACGCCGTCAAGAACTCCACTTCCACCGACTGGCCCTCCGAGCGCGCCGACACGGTCAGTTGGCGCTCCACGCCGGCGGCGGCGTCTTGGCTCCCCTGCAGCAGGATCGCCAGCGTCTCTTCACCGGCCGAGGCCAGCCGGTCCGCCGACGCCGCGTTCCAGCCATGCTTGGACGCGTAGCCGCGCAGAAACTCGTCGATTCGCGGCAGAGCGGCGATGTCCAGGCCAGCCTTCACCCGCCGTTGCCGCGGGCTGGTCAATTCCATGAACACCATCATGATGATTGCGGCGAGAGCGCCCGACGTCATGCCATTGCCGAGGAACACGCCGATGAAGCCATCACCCAGTTGATCGGCGAATATCACCTGGTTCTGGAAGCCCACGCCGATCCAAAACGACAATCCGGAAATGGTGGCGGTGCGGTGGTCGACTCCGTCCTGGACGATGATCTTCATCCCCTGCACGAAGAGCACGCCGATGAGCACGGTGATGTAGGCCGCCGCCACGGGACCCGGAATGGCGATCAACAAGGCCGCAACCTTGGGAAAGAACGCCAGAATGATGAAGATGACGCCAATCGCGACCCCCACGCGGCGAGCGGCGATTCCCGTGACCCCGGAAAGCGGCACGCTGCTGGAATAGGTGGTGTTGGGCAACGTCCCAGCGAGGCCGGAGAGCAGATTGCCCATACCGTCGGCATTGAGCGCACCCTGCACCAGGCGGAAATCCGTTGCCCGCGGCTTGCGGCGAGACACCTGCTGGATGGCCACGCTGTCGCCAATGGTTTCAATTGCACCGACGATGGTGACCACGATGAACGCCGGTAGAAGCGCCCAGAACTCGACGCCGGGCGTCAGATCGAATCCCGGCCAACCGTCCAGTGGGATTCCAACCCAGGGCGCATCAAGAATCGGCTGGGCGTCATAGAGACCGAACGGTGCGGCGACGACACAGCCCGCCACGATGCCGATGAGCGGCGACCACAGCCGCCATTTGGGTGCCGCGCGCAGCACCAGCGCCGCCACAGTCGCCAATGTGACCACCGCGGCAATCGGCGCCGCAGCGGACGCCGAGCCCTCGGGCACTTGCGTCAGCGCATCGAAGACCAGCGGCATCACCGTGACCGCGATCAGCATGATCACCGTGCCACTGACGACCGGCGTGAAAATCCGCCTGAACAGCTGGAGACGCGCGGCTAGCAGGAATTGAAACAGCGCCGAGACGACGACCAAGCTCGCCATCGTCGACGGGCCGCCCTCCATCAGCGCCGCGACGCAGACCGCGATAAACGCTCCCGACGTCCCCATGAAGAGCACGTGTCCCGCCCCGATTCGCCCGACGCGGACAGCCTGGAGAATTGTGGTAAAGCCACTGATCAGGAGCGCCGCGAATACCGCCCACGACAGGTAGCCGGCGGACTGGCCGGCGATCTGGACCACAATGACGACGGTCAGAATGACCGGCGCCAGCATGATCATCGCGGCCTGAAAACCGGCGCCGCCGGCTAGTAGCCATGGGAGGCGCTCATCCGGCTCGTAGCGGATATTCTCGTTCGGCTGTGCCTCAGCCATCGCTACCTCGCGCTCCGGAGCCACCCGAACCCATGAAACGTACGTAGGCCGACGGCCGCATTCAGGATCGAGGTGACGAGGGTTCCTGCTACCAGACCCGCATTGTCACGTATCTGGACTGCGTCGCAAGTCCGTCCGGCGATGAACCATTGGACATAGGTACACGGGTCTTCGGACCAACTCCCAGGAACGGCTCGCCGATATTCCTGCGATCACCGGGGGCGGTGCCGTGGCGCCTGCCGGCCATAGGAACCGGCAGGCGCCGTTGGGCTAGCGGCTGTAGCCGGAGGGGGCTTCCGGCGGGGCCTGCGTGTAGGCGCGCTCCGCCATGCGCTCCAGCACGAAGCTGAAGTCCCGGTAGGCGTCCAGCCCGCCCAGCGGCCCGGCCAGCGCCCGCAGTTCCTCCTGCAGGATCGCCAGGTCGGTGGACACACCCGCCGTGCCGTCGTCCGCGCCCCGCGGCAGGCTGCTGTAGCGGTCCGCCGCCAGCGCCACGATGCCGCCCAGCCGCAGCAGCGGGTCCGCCTCGTAGCTGCCGAAACTCAGGTTGCTCCGGCCCGTCACCTCAACCTGCTGGCTGCGCGACTGGCCCGTCTCCGGCACCACCCAGCGCAACTCCACCCGGCCCAGCTTCAGGTCGTCGCCACCGCGCACGCCGTCCTGCAGCTCCACCTCGTAGAACACCGTGGTCGCCGCGCCCGACGGCAGCTCCGCGAACTCCTTGCGGTCCTCCGCGAAGCTCGCATCCGACGTCACCCGGTTCTCGTAGCCGATGATCCGCCAGGACTTGACCACGTCCGGGTCCCAGGTCACTTGAGCCCGTGTCTGATCGGCAAAGGGCGTCGACAGCGCCAGCCAGCTCGCCCGGCTGAACGTGGCCCGCGCTTGGGCCGCGTCGTTGAGATAGCGGTACCAACCGTTGCCATGCTGGGCCAGCTGCTCCAGCAACACGTCGTTGTAGTTGTTGATGCCCACGCCGATCGTGATCAGTCGCAGCGGGTTGTCCGCGTTTCGGTCGTAGGCCGACTCCAGGATCGCGAACGGGTTGGTGGCGTCCACGTTGGCCACCCCGTCCGACATCAGGATGACGTAGTTGTTCGCTTCCGGTCGTTCGAGGCGTGCCTGGTGGGCCAACTGCACCCCCAGGTTGAGCCCCGCTTGCACGTTGGTGCTGCCATGCGGCGCCAACTGCGCAATCGAGGACTCGACCGAGTAGTCGTCTGGGCCCGAGTGCTCCACGGTGAGGTGGTGGATCACATCGGTCGTGAAGTGCACCACCGCGACCCGGTCCTGCGGGCGCAGGCTCCGGCGAATGGCTTCCGCCGCCGCGCGGGCAATGTCCACGCGATTGCCGTCGCCCATCGAGCCGGAGGCGTCGAGCACCAGGGTCACGTTCAGCGGACGGTCGTCCGCGACTTCCGCCGCCTGGAAGCCAATCCGGACAAGGTGCTGGCGCTCGTCCAGCGGATGCGCCACCAGGTCGCTGGTGATCGCAAACCCCCAGGCGTCGGCGGGCTGGGCGTATTGATAATCGAATGCGTTGATCCACTCCTCGGCCCGCACCGAGTCCGGCTCGACGTCGTAGCCCTGCTGGGCCCAGGTGAGCGCCAGGTGGTAGGACGTGCGGTCGGTGTCCAGGCTGAAGGTGGAGACCGCATCGTCGACGGTGGCCACGAACGGCTGGCGCCCGTAGTCCTGGAAGGTGGTGTCCGCCGGTCGCACGGTGAGAGCCGGTGCGGCCTCGGCAGCCGCCGGCGGCGCTGCCGTAGTGGCGGCTGTCGGGGCCGGCATCATCGCCTCTGCCCTTGGCTGGGTGACTACCTTCTCAACCTCGACCACCTTCTCAACGACTCTCTCGACCGGGACCTCTCTAATGACCTCGACTTCCTTGACTACCTCCTTGATGACCTCCTGAGTCACAACCTTCTCAACGACAGCTTCGACGGGGACTTCCTTGATCACCTCCCGCGTCACGACGGTCTCGACCGGCACCTCCTTGATGACTTCCTTGGTCACAACCGTCTCGACCGGGACCTCCTTGATCACCTCCCTGACTTCGGTGACTACGACCGTCTTTTCGACGACCTCCGTCTCCTGCAGCCCCTGCCCGACATTGCCGGCCACCAACACCGCGGACGCGGCAACCGCTACGGCGCCTCCGGTGACCATGACCGGCAGCCAGTTCTGCTTGGCAGCCGCGAGGATCTTGCGGCGAATGCGCGTGACCGGATTTGGCGCCGGGTGCGGTTCGAGACGGTCTTCCAGCGAATCCCAGAGGTTCGTGGGCGCGCGCAGGTCGTCGGCTTCCGACGCGAAGTGCCGGCGCAGCGTGTCCTCCATGTCTTGATCTGGGGAATAGTTACTGGCCATGGCCGTACGCCTCTCTGGCATCGCCCGTTGTCAGTTGATCTCGGAGCTGTCCGAGTGCGCGGTGCAGCCTCGATTTCACGGTGCCCTCGCGCACGCCGGTGGCTTCGGCCAGCTGGGGAACCGTGAGGCCGGCGAAGAAGCGCAGCACCACGACTTGCCGCTGCTCCGGATTGAGGCCCGCCAGTGCTTCTCGAATCGCCAAGCGATCGTGCTGCGCCTCGATCTCCTCGGCCGGGCGCGCGGCGTCTTCGGCTTCACGCTCATATTCGAGGGAAACCGTGGAGACCGCGCGCCGTCTGCGCTGGGACACGACGGTGTTCACAAGGATGCGCACGAGCCAGGGCTTCACCGGGCGCTCGCTGTGGAAGCCCTGAATGCCCCGCCAGGCGGCGAGAAAGGCTTCTTGCACGTGCTCTTCGGCCTGCGCCCGATTCCCGGTCATCAGGACCGCCGTGCCAAAGAGAACATCTTGATAACGCTCTACCAGATGGCGGAAGGCTTCGCGCTCGCCGTCCTGACAACGCAGGACCGCTTGCTCATCGGTCATGTGCCGCCCTCATGGCCGGTGCTCCGGAGGTACTCCACTAGACACTACGCGCGTTCGGGCCGAAACGTTCCATGCCTGCAAACGATTTTCTTGTTCGCATGCCTAGCAGCACGGCGACGCGCATCCCCATGCAGCTGCTCCGTCTCCCGTTGGGTTTAGGTCCGTTCGATTAGGTACTAAAGTACCGCGCTTCTGCCTCGCGTGGGCCGACGGCACGACCTGAATGAGAATGCGTCGTTTCGGACATCATTTGATGCATAATTCAAAGACAAGCGGCTATTGGTAGAGGGAACGACGTGCGAACCACCCTGAATCTCGATGAACGGTTGTTGAACAGAGCCCAGCATCTCACCGGGATCGACGGAAGAACGGCGCTGGTCCGCGAGGGGCTGCGAGCCCTCATCGAGCGAGAAAGCGCCCGGCGCCTGGCGCGGCTGGGCGGAAGCGAGCCTCAACTCCAGGCCATCCCTCGCCGCCGAGCATCGTCTGGATGACGCTAGTCGATACGTCGATTTGGGTCGAACATTTGCGCGGCGCCGAGACGCGCCTTTCTCCACTTCTGCATGACAACCAGGTGCTCGTGCATCCCATGGTTGTCGGTGAGCTTGCCTGCGGACACCTGCGCAATCGGGCCGCGGTGCTCAGACTGCTGGGAGAGTTGCCCCAAGCACCGGTGGCGGACGATCAGGAAGTGCTTGCGTTCATCGAGCACCATCAACTCATGGGCTGCGGAATTGGCTACATCGACGCCCACCTGCTCGCCGCTACGGCGCTCGCGGCGTCAGCTCACTTTTGGACGATCGACCAGCGACTCATGAAAGTGGCAGTCGACTTGGGTCTCTCGGAGCGCCGACCGGACTAAGCCGCAACCCTCTTGCAGCCCCACGCGAATTTTGGCCGCGGCGAGCACTGGATCCCCACGCATCGGACGCGCGTGAAGACTTAGGTGCCGCTGGCCGCCGGAGGAGAAGACGCGATGTTCCGCAGAGTGTCGGCCACACTGTCGACCGCGGCCTCCCATAGCCGGGCGCCCAGCTCGGCGCTGGCATGGGTTGGGTCGCCGATCACCCCCGTGCACGAATAGCGCGCGAAGTCTAGGTCCGGATCCTGCCAGTCAACCGGCCCATGAGCAGGATCGACAATCTTGTCCCGGCGGACGGATGCAGGGCGCAGATGGAGCGCAATCGAGGTCGAGAAGCTGTCGGCGTGACCACCGGACACTGCCGGATCACCAATACGGCGCCAAATGTCATTGAACGGATGACGGGGCAAGAAGGCCGCCGATTCGCTCCGGTGCGTCCGGTTAAACTCCCGGACTGTGTCGCTCAGTTCGTGGCCGCCGCACCCGTGCCAAACGACGATTCGGTCAAAGCCCTGCTCGGCGAGGGATTCCAGTGCGGCACGAACGATGTCGCCGTGGAGCTTGCCCGGAATATCGATATAGCCCGCACCATAGTTTCGATGCTCCGGCGTCGGCCCAAAGGGAATGGCCGGCAGTACAAGCGAATTGATGCGAAAGCTGCGCGAGGCTCGTTCGGATGCCGCCTCGCAGAGCTGCACGGCAAACCAGGTATCGAAGTCCACGGGGAGATGCGGCCCCTGCTGCTCGGTGCAACCGGTCGGAAGAATTGCCAGGCACCCCCCGCGCGCCAGCTCCCGGATCTCTTCGTAGGTGTGATCGCCGAAGCGCATGGAATTACCGCGCTGCGTGAAGGGGCCCGCGCTAGCGAGAAGCGACGTCCGCTAGGGTGTGCGGCGTCAGCTTCACCCACACCGGCTCGTGGTCGGAGGCGGCGGTGATCGGCCGGCGGACCTCGACCGCCGCAAGGTCGGGGGTGTGCAGCACGTAGTCGATGCGCTCGCCGTCCGCGGGAAACGTTGGCGGACCACCGGCGTCCGGGTCGAGGAATCCAACCTGCCATAGCAACTGCATCGACCGTTCGTCCGCCTCCGCGTTCAGATCCCCCGCCAGCACCGTATGCGTCCGGCCGCCCCAGATGTCGAGCAGGGTCCGGGCCTGAGCCTCGCGCGTCGGGCCGCCGTCTACCGCGTGATCCAAGTGGGAGTTGATGACGGTATAGGTCCGGCCGGGGGCGTCGATCTCAGATTCCACGGCGCCGCGCGGAATCCGTCCCGGATTGTCGAAGTGATGGACGGCGCTGCGCATGGGCCGCCGGGTGAGGGTGGCGTTGCCCCAGAGATCGCCCGCACCGGCTCCATAAACGTAGGGCATGTCGAGCCGCTGCGATAGCCAGGTGAGCGTGTCCGCGGAACCGGATATCACCCAGCCCCGACCCACCTCCTGCAGCGCAATCACATCGGCGGGATTGTCCTCGAGCGTCCGCGCCACGGCCTCGAGGTCGAAGCGGCCTTTGACGCCGAATCCCTGGCGAATGTTGTAGGCGACTACGCGGAGCCCGTCGGAATCGGAGGATCCGGTGTCCGGCGGCGCTGCCGTGCCGGCCACCGCGGCAGCCGGCAGCAGCACCAATCCGGCCACGGCTATCGGCGCCTGCCAGCCTCGGCGGCGCGCGCGCCTCACGTCTTCGACCTCCGGCGACCGCTTCGACGAGCCGCCAACTCCCAGGAGAGCAGTGGCGATGACCGCGGCCCACATCACCCAGCCAGGTCCGTAGAAGGAATAGAACACGAACAAGAGCATTACCAGCAGCAGAAGACCGACGGTCATCGACACCACGCTGGGCGCCACGCGGTCGGAGCCGTCCGTCCGCGGCACCAGCGGAACCAGCATCACCGGCAACGCAGCGGCAACGGCGGCAGCGCCGAATCCGGCTAGCGGCAGTCGAGCATCGAAAAGCACGAAGCCCGCCACGAATACGAGGACAGCCACGCCAAGCAAGACTCGGGCACGAGCCGGCCCGGCTCGAATCAGCGCCGAAGTCCAGACGATGCCCACTGCGGCGCCGGCAGCCAGCGCGAGGCCAGCACTGCGGAAATCAATATCCGCGCCCACGATGACCTGGCCCATGTTTCCGCTGAGTATCAGGAAAACCACCAGCCCAGGACCTAGCCCGATGAGCGGCCAGGCATCGCGCCACGCTGGTAGTCGCCCTCCTTGACGAGCAACTGCCGGGGCGCCAAGCGCAACGATGGCGACCGCGATGGCGACAACCGCCGACGCCGCCGGATCGTGCGCAAACGGCGCATCGACGGTGATGAAGCCGATGCGAACCGTCAGATCGAGCGCCAGCGCCACGGCAAGAGCCAAAGGCGCCGCTGTTCCCAATGCGGGCAGCAACGCCAGGAACCACCCCAGGGCGATGACGCCGACGAGGCCCGCCACGAAATCGATTCCGGGAACGGCGGAAATCTGTCCCACGGCCGCCCCGGCCGCGAGCAGTCGCAGCGACCATAGGCTCGCCGCCTGTATGCCAACGCCATGGATGACCGGCCAGGCCAGGATGGTGGCTGCAAAGCCGCCGAGCACAACGATAGCCAGAACCTCGCGGCTGGACGTCTCCCCGATCAGCCAAACCGTGTGGGTGGTGAAGACCCGGATCGCCTGGAGGCCGAGAAGCAGGGCGCACGCGATGGCCAGCAACCCCGCCGGCGGCGCGCGCCGAGCCGCGTCCGACGCCGTCGCGGCGCGCGCTACGGCCACGGTTTTCTCTGCGACGGGCAGACGTTGCTCACTTCTGTCTCACCGGCCTCATTCGTCCGAGTCGATGTGGCCCTGGGTACTCAGCGCACGAGCGCTCACGCCCAGCACGCCGAGGAATCCTTCCGAGTCACGGTGATCGAAGTCGCCCACGCCCTCCATGCTCGAGGCGTCGCTGTAGAGCGAGTGCGGCACGTCGTGCGCGCTGGCGTAGGCGACGTGGCCCCGATAGACGTCGACGACGATCGTGCCCGTCGTCAGCGTCGTGAACGTCTCCACGGCCCGCCGCATGGCGCTGCTGGCGAGGTCGAACCAATAGCCCTCGTAGACCTGTCGCGCGAGCTGCGCCGAAGTCTGGTCAAAGACGGCGCGCGCGCGGCGATCCAGGATGAGCTGCTGGAGGTAGGCGTAGCACGTCCCAAGCAGCTCCATCCCCGGCGCCTCGTACACCCCGCGTGACTTGATGCCGACGAAGCGGTTCTCCACCACGTGCAGACCGATACCCACACCGTGCCGGCCGCCAATGGCGTTTGCCCGCTCGATCGCTTCACGCGGGGTCACGGGCCGACCGTCGATGGCCGTGGGAACGCCCTGCTCGAAGCGAATCGCGACGCGCTCACCGTCGTCGGGCGCTTCGTGCGGGAATACGCCCATCTCCGGTCGCACGAATTGGGCCGGGGTGTCGAGCTCTTCGAGCTGTCCGGCCTCGTGGGTCAGTCCGAGGAGATTCGCGTCGGTCGAGTAAGGCTTGTCGAGCGTCGCGCGGATGGGAATCTCTTCTCGCTCGCAGTACACGATCATCTCCCGGCGACCGGGGAATAGGTCAAGGAACTCGGTGTCGCGCCACGGGGCATAGACCTGAACCTGGGGCGCGAGCATGTTGGTGACCAGCTGGAACCGCACCTGGTCGTTGCCGCGACCGGTGGCGCCGTGGCCGAACACCGTGATGCCTCGTCGCTGAACCTCCGGAAGCAGGGCCTGCACCGTGACATGCCGCGCGATGCCGGTCGTATTCCAATAGCCACCCTCGTACTTGGCCTGGGTCTGAATGATCTCGATTCCGGCGCGGGCCAGCGCGTCGCGGGCATCGACGAGAACGGCGTCCTCGGCGCCCGCGGCTCGCATGCGCTCGGGGATGTCGTTGATGTTCGCCTCATCCGGCTGGCCCAGGTCGGCCGTGAGGGCGACGACCCCGACTCCCTCTTCAACGAGCCAGCGCGTGATGGTGCAGCTATCCAGACCACCGGACGCGGCCAGCGCCATGCGCTTGCCAACGAGATCCCCAACAACCACTGCTCACCCCGCTAGGACGCATCAGCCGCTTGTAGAGTACCGTTCGCACACGTAAGTGCGACCGCCGGCGCCGTCGCCGCCTGCCGTTCGGGCGATCCTCCGCCCCGGAGTCCACCCATGCCATTCGTTGACCCCACCGATCATCCCGAAATCGAGCTTGCCCCGGGAGCACGCGCCCGCACGCCCTACGGCGACCGGGTGATGCTGTCACGCCTGGAGTTGGACGAAGGCAGCGTGGTGCCATTGCATCAGCATCCGCACGAACAGGCCGGCATGCTGCTCGAAGGCGAGATGGAGCTGACCATCGGCGACGAGACGCGCCTGTGCCGCCCCGGGGATATGTTCATCATCCCCGGCGGCGTGCTCCATCGGGCGCGGACAGTGAAGGGTCCCGCACTGGTTCTCGACATCTTCAGTCCACCGCGTGAAGATTATGTCGAGTTGGCCAATCGCTACATTCCAAAGAGCGACTAACCGGAGCTACCCAAGGCCCGCCCACACGAGTCGCCGCCTTGACGGATTGCTTGTTCGGACGGAGTACTATTTCTCGGGTGGCCAGATAGCGCTTGGCCCGGTGGCAACAACGCACCCGGCGGCGGAACCAATGCCAGGCGCTGAGGTTGGATTGGAGTATTCGCATGGCAGTCAAAATCGTGACCGACAGCACGGCGTATTTGCCCCAGAGTCTTCTCGACGAGCACGGCATCGAAGTGGTGCCGCTGCACGTGCACTTTGGCACCGATGACTACACCGACGGCGTCGACATCACGCCGACTGAGTTCTTCACCATGCTGGAGAGCCGGCCCGAGCATCCGACCACCTCGCAGCCGGCGCCTGCTGCCGTCATGGATATCTATGGACGCTGCGGGGCGGACGGCAGCGCCATCGTGTCCATCCACCTGTCGGCCAAGCTGAGCGGCACGCTCGAATCGGCACGTTTGGCTTCGGACCAGCTGCCCGATGTGGATGTGCACCTGGTCCGCAACGATCTGCCGCCGATTGGCGTCGGTTTGCTGGCGGTCGAGGCGGCACAGGCCGCCAACAGCGGCGCCAGCGCCGAAGCGGTGGTGGAGCTTGTGAACGAACTGGGCGCGCGCACGCATGTGGCCTTCGTCGTGCCCACGCTGGAGTATTTGCGCCGGGGTGGCCGCATTGGCGGAGCCCAAGCCTTCGTGGGGTCGATTCTGAGCTTCAAGCCGGTGTTGCACGTGCAGGACGGCGAGGTGCAACCCGTCATCCGGGTGCGGTCCTTCACCAAGGCTCGACGCGCGCTGGTGGACTACGTCCGCGAGCGTGCACCGAAGGGCCTGCAGTCAATCTCGGTGATGCACGTGGGGGCGGACGACATGTACGCCGCGCTGGAGGCGGACATCCAGCGCGAGTTCGACGTGTCGGCGGCGCTGCTGCCAGGTATCGAGATGGGACCGGTGATCGCGACGCACACAGGCCGGGGCGCATTCGGCGTCGCGTTTATCGCCAACCCTTAGGCGGGCGCCGGCTCTCGCGACAACGGTGCGAGTGCTGGTCGTTCAGTTGGTCCAGGCGCTGGCCTGCGGGTCGAGGGCCTCGCGGAGTCCGTCGCCCAGCAGATTCAGCGACATGACGGTGATGAATATCGCGATGCCGTGGGGCATCGGCACCCACGGCGCGGTGCGGAGGTAGCGCCGGCCCTCGGCGAGTTCCAGCCCCCATTCGGGAGTTGGCGGCTCGGCGCCCAGGCCAAGGAAACTCAGTCCCGCGGCGGCAATAATCGCCGACGCCAAGCCAAGCGTCGCCATGATGATGATGGGGCTCACAACGTTGGGCAGCACGTGGCGCAGCATGATGCGGGCCTCGCGCATGCCCACGGCTCGCGCGGCCCGCACGTAGATAAGCTCACGCGCCGACAGCGTGGCGCCGCGCACGACCCGTGCGTAGTAGGGAATGGCCGCGATCCCCAGGGCAATCAGCGCGTTGTTGAGGCCGGGTCCCAGCGTGGACACGATGACGATGGCGAGCAGGATGCCGGGAAACGCCAGCATCACGTCCAGCACGCGACTTATCGCCCAGTCGACCTTGCCGCCCACGAATCCGGCGACCAAGCCGACAAACGTACCGCCGGTGGCAGCTATAGCCACCGCCAGGAATCCAATGCGCAGCGAGATGCGCGGCGCGTGAACGACGCGCGTGAACACGTCGCGTCCCACTCGGTCCGTGCCCAGGAGGTGCCCACCCTCCCCCGGCGGGGAATTGAACAACACCGGGTTGTAGTAATTCAGCGAGTGAGGCGCGATGACATCGGCCAGGATCGCGACGATGGCAATGGCGATGAGCACCACGCCGCCGGCGATGGCCGCCTTGTTGCGAATGAATCGCCGCCAAGCGAGGCCCCATTCGCTGCGCGCGGGCGCCGCGTCCCCGCCTTCGAGCGCCTGCTGGACCGTAACGTCGTCAGTCGTTGCCATCAGCCGCTCGACCGGGCAAGCGCGGGATCCGCACTGCAGGCTTGCGATGGTTCACTCGGGCGTCTCGTTCCTCGGCGCCGACTGGCGCTGCCTGCCAGCGTCACGCTACGTCTGAAGCCGCACGCGCGGGTCGATGTAGGTATAGAGCACATCCACGATGATGTTGACAGCGACATAGACCAGCGACGCCAGCATGACCAGCGCCTGCACCACGGGATAGTTGCGGCGCTGCACGGCTTCCACCAACTCGAAGCCAAGACCCTGCCGGGTGAACACGACTTCGACGACGATTGCCCCCGTCAGCAGGCTCCCGAACTGCAAGCCAACGATGGTGATGACCGGAATCAGGCTGTTCTTGAGCGCGTGTCGAATCACCACCGCCGACTCACGGAGGCCTTTGGCGCGGGCCGTCCGCACGAAGTCGCGGCTCATGACGTCGAGCATGGATGAGCGGGTCATCCGGGCAATGATCGCGGCCGCACTCACGCCGAGCGTGACGGCCGGCATGATCATTCCCTCGGGCCGGTCCTGCCCCAGGGCCGGCAGCCATCGAAGATTTACGGCGAAGATGTAAATCAGGACGAGACCAAAGAAGAAATCCGGCACCGACACGCCGAACACGGCCACGACCTGGCCCGAATAGTCAACCCAGGTGTGGTGTCGGATCGCCGACACTATTCCCGAGACCAGCCCCACCAGCAGGGCGACGCCCATCCCGGCCATCGTGAGCTTCAACGTCTCGGGGAACAGCTCCTTGATGAGATCGCCGACCTGCTGATTCGTCTGGAACGACCGGCCGAAGTCACCCACCACCACATCCCGGGCATACAGCGCGAACTGCACCGGAATTGGGTCGTTGAGGTGATAGGAATCGCGGAGTTGCTCGACCGCTTCGAGCGGAATGCGGCTGGTGAAGATCGACGACTCGCCGCGCGACTCGAGGAGGAGGGAGACCGGATCGCCGGGGATCAGGCGCAGGAGGACAAATACGATCAGCAACACTCCGACCAGCACCGGCACTGCGGCCAGCACCCGGATTGCGATGTATTTGCCCATTCCTGCGCCAGATCAGCGTCCGGCGATCACGCCCTCCTTATGGCCTCGCTCCTAGCCCTCTGTCGAGTAGAGGTCGAACGGGTACGGCGAGGTCAAGATCGTGTGGAATACGCGTCCGCCGACCTTGGCCGTGTTGGCCGGGAATAGCGAACCCCACTCGACCAGCGGGATGCCCACGGCCTGCTCCATGAGGATCGTGTGCACACGATTCGTCATCTGTGCGCGCTTGGCCTGGTCGGGCTCAGTGCGCACGGCGTCGAGCAGGCTGTCGATTTCCTCGTCGACGAGCCAGGTGTAGGCCCGGTTACCCGGGACTCCGAAATTGCGCGAGTGATAGACCGTGTCGAGCACCAGGCCACCCTCGAGCCCCACGCCGCCCTGCCACTTGTGGGTGTGCATCTTCTGCAGGTATTGCTCGACGGCAGTGCCCCACTCCATGTTGGGTGTGGCCACCGAAATGCCGATCGCGTTCTCGATGTTGAGCTTGTAGGGCTGTGAGAATGGATTCGGCGTGTCGGGGAATGAGACCTCCAAAAGCTGACCACTGGAGTCGTAGCGGAAGCCGCCATCGCCGCGCGCGTAGCCGGCCTCATCGAGGATCTGGTTGGCCTTCTCGATGTTGAAGTCGTAGTAGCCATCCAGGTCCGGGTTGTAGCCGACGGTTCCGGGCGTGAGCAGGCTGCCCGCCAGCGCGCCAAAGCCCAGCGTGACGCTGCGAGTGACCGTGCCGCGGTCGGTGGCGTGGATCAGGGCCTTGCGAACCGCCAAGTCATCCGTGGGGAAGTTGATGGTGTTGGTCTGCAAGTACCACGGCTGTCCCGGACCAAGCCCGATGAAAACCTGGTGCGCCGGGCTCCCGAAGAAGGGCTGCAGCTCGGTGAGGCTGTAGTGGTGCATCCAGCTCAGCTCTTCGGCCTCGTATGCCGCCACCTTGGCCGACACGTCGGTCAGCTCGAACGACGTCCACTCGTCCGCAAACGCCGGACCCTGGTTGAGCGCCCACGGCGGACCCCAGTTGTAGTCGTCGTTCCGGACCATCGTCAGGGAGATGTTCTCTTTCCACTCCTTGAACTTGTACGGCCCGGTGCTCACGGGGTTTCGGGTGAGGTCTTCACCGTATTCCGCCACGGCCTTCGGCGATGCGAAGACGGCGGAGCCGCCGGCCAGGAGGTCGAGGAAAAAGACGTTGACCTCGTTGAGCGTCATCTCCAGCGTGAAGTCGCCCGGCGCCGAGACACTGGCCAGCTGATTGCCGATGTTGGCGTTCCAGCCGGGGTTCATGTCCGGGTCCATCCACAGCTCGAAGTTGAATTTGGCGGCCTCCGCGTTGAACGGCGTGCCGTCGTGGAACTGCACGTCGTTGCGAAGCTGGAACGTGTAGGTCAGCAAGTCGTCCGAGACTGTCCAGTCCGTCGCCAGCCATGGGGCCAGTTCGCCGCCCGGCCCGTGCGCAATCAGCGCGTCGAAAAGCGGCTGACCGCCGCCCATCAGTGACCACGCGTCAGGAAAGTGCAGCGGGTCGAGGTTGTTGATCGCGCCCGGCGCCGCGTGCGTGATCTTGCCGCCGTACTGCGGGTTGTAGGGCGTGAGGTCGCGGTAGTTGCCGAAACGCACGGCCTTGACGGGTCCGATCTCAAAGACGCCCGCGATCTGCGTCTCCTGCGGCACCTCCACGACCTTTTCGACGATCTTCTCGACCTCTTGGGTCACAACCCGCTCGACCGGAACCTCTCTGACGACCTCTTTCTCCACCACCTTCTCGACTTCGACCTCTTTGATCTCGGTGACCGTGACGATCTTTTCGACCTCGACGGTGCGGACCTCGACCTCGCCCTCGCCGCACGCGGCCAGCGCCGCAGCGCCTACGCCGCCTGCGAGACCAAGCGCTCCGAGGCGCACCACGTCACGCCTGCTCAAGGATTTCGCCATGGGTTCCTCCCCTCCCGCGACTAGAGTCGCACCCGGACCCGGCGCGTCCGGCAACCGCCGACGCTCACCTGAATTCTTCGGTCGAATTCACGAGTCCGTCCCGAATTGGACTTTACCACTCAGAGAATCTTGACGATGCGAATCTTATGGACGCGCCAATTTGACTCCGAAGTTCGATTTGGCACCCCGGTACGCCTGGCAGCGCATGGGCACGCAGTTCGGGCAGCCCGCCGGCGACGAGAGTGCGGGGGGCAACTCCGAAGCGCGACGGAGCCACGGCGGTCCTCGATCAGATCTCCGAGGTCGGAACGCTACTCGGCTGGGGTCAAGCGGGCGATGGGCTGGCCGTATTCGACCGGCTGGCCGTCGGGAACCAGAAACGCCTCGATCGTTCCGTCGAACGGCGCCGCCACCTCGTGGGACACGCCGAGCACGTCCACGAAGCCAAGCGGCGCTCCCTCTTCCAGCGCGTCGCCGGGCTCAGCGATCGGATCGGCGCCGTCTTCGGTCCGCCGATGGAAGATGCCGACGTGCGCGGTTCGAGCAACCGGCGGGTCGGCAGCCTCTACATCCGCTGACTCGACGACGGTTGAGCCATCGGCGGCTGGCTCCGCGAGCCGCAGGCGAATCGTGTGGTGCTCGTCAGCGACTTCGATCTCCTCCAGCCGCTCATTTCGAGCTGTTGCCACAAGATCGGGGAGCACTTCCGAGAGCGCGCGTTCCCACTCGTCAGTCAAGACAATCCCCACGTATCCCTGGTCACGCCTGGCCGACGCGCGTGCTGTATTCGCCGGTGCGGGTGTCCACGCGGACGACGTCGCCGGTGTTGATGAAGAGCGGCACGTCGATCTGCAGGCCCGTGCTCATGGTCGCCGGCTTCGATGCCGCTGTCGCGGTGTCCCCGCGGACCCCAGGCTCCGTGTGCGCAACCGCCATTTCAACGGCCACCGGCAACTCGAGTCCGATCGTGCGCCCTTCGAACGTCGTCAGCTCAAGCTCCAGTCCGTCGACGAGATAGACCGCGGCCGATCCGACCTCGGCGGCGTTGAGCGCGACTTCCTCGAACGTCTCCATGTTCATGAAGTGAAAGGCGTCGGAACTCCGGTACAGGAATTGTGCCGGATCGACATCCAACCGCACGCGCTCGAAGCGCTGACTCGCTTGAAACACTCGATCGGAGGTTGTGTGGTTGACGATGTCGCGCAGCCTGAGCTTGGTTTGTGCGCTGCCGCGGCCAATCTTCTGGTGCTGGTGCTCGACGACCTCCAAGAGCTTCCCGTCGATCCGCACCACATTGCCGCGACGCAACTCGCCAGGGTCAACCATCGGACGGCCTCACGTCGTTCACAGCGGCAGTCATTTTGCCGCCTGGGTCAGCACTTCGACACCGTCGTCTTGCACGAGCACGAGATCCTCGATCCTTACGCCACCCCACCCCGGCAGATAGATTCCCGGTTCCACTGAGGTGACCATGCCGGTCGCCAGCGTATCGTCCGACCGCGTCGAGAGTCGCGGGGACTCGTGAATCTCCAGCCCCACGCCGTGGCCCGTGCCATGTCCAAAATCGCCGCCATGCCCGGCCGCTGCGATCGGGTCGCGCGCCAGCGCATCGGCGGCCCGCCCCGACATGCCGGCGCGAATTTCGGCTTCGGCGGCCAGCTGCGCCTCCAGGACGAGGTCATAGATGCGCCGAAACGTCTTGTCCGCCGGGCCGGCGATGAACGTTCGAGTGATGTCTGAGCAATAGCCCCCAAGTCGCGCTCCAAGGTCGACGATTACGGGTTCACCTTCGGCGATGGGGTGGCTCCCGGGCTGGTGGTGGGCCATGGCCGCGTTCGGTCCGGCTGCAACGATCGTGTCGAAGGCTGGCCCCTCGGCGCCGAGATCGCGCATGGCGGCCTCGAGCCGGTTCGCCAGCGCGCGCTCGGTGACGCCCGGCTCGATCCACGCCGCGGCGCGCGCCATCACCTCGTCGGCGATGCGCACGGCCTCGCGCATGACGGCGACTTCACCGGCATCCTTGATCACCCGCAGTTGCTCCACGACGCTCTCAACGGGCACGAGGCGCGCCGGGGTCGTTAACTCGGCGAGCCGCGCCTCCAGCTTCTGAAACCCGGCATAGGTGACGTGCTCGGGCTCGAATCCAACACGCGTCGCGCCGGAGGCCGCCACGGCATCGGCCAGGCCCTCAAGTGGCTCTGCCGTTTCCACGATGGTGAATGCCGGGGCTTGATCGCGTGCCTGCACGGTGTAGCGAAAGTCCGTCACGAGCACGCGATGTTCCGCACCGACGAGCAAGACGCCGGCGCTTCCGGTGAAGCCGCTGAGGTAGCGGCGATTCGCGGCGCCGTGAATGAGCAGCACGTCCGCGCCCAAATCGCTCAGTTTCGATTGGGCCCTTTCCACGCGCGTTCCAGCCGCCGGCTCAGCGCCGCTCATGGCAGGGCTCGATATTGGGCGATGTTGCGCTCATGTTCCTCGAGCGTCACGGAAAACGCATGCGATCCGTCGCCTTTGGCGACGAAGAAGATATATGGCGTTTCGGCCGGGTTGGCGGCGGCGGCAATCGACTTGAGTCCGGGGTTGGCAATCGGCCCCGGCATCAGCCCGGAGTGGAGGTAGGTGTTGTACAGCGAATCCACGCGAAAATCGGCGGTGGTGAGGTCGGGCTTCCACCACCCGCGCCCACCATCGGTGCGTCCCAGGGCGTATTGCACCGTGGGGTCCGCCTGGAGCGGGATGCCCGTCGCAAGGCGGTTGGCGAAGACGCCGGCCACCAGCGCGTACTCCTCATCGATTCGCGCCTCGCGCTCCACGACCGACGCGACGGTGATGAGGGCATGCAAATCCCAGCCGCGGGCCGCCGCCGACGACCGCATGTCAACGGTCACGATGTCGTCGAAGCGCCGCAGCATGGTGCGGACCAAATCGCCGGCGGTGGTCCCGGCGTTGATCTGGTAGGTATCGGGAAACAGATAGCCTTCGAGTGACACTCCGGGCGGGATGCCGCGCAGGAAGGGAAACTCGTTCGCAAGCTCGGCAACCTGGTTGCGCGCGATTCCCAAGAAATCTTGACCGGCAATGTGGGTTTGCTCGTCGAGCCGATCCGCCATTTCCTCGATGCGGAAGCCCTCCGGAAACGTGACCGTCTGCTCCGCGGGCTGCCCGGCCTCGAGCAAGGTCAGAATCTCGTCCAACGACATGTCTTGCCGCAGGAGATACACGCCCTGCCGCAATCGCCCGTCGAGGCCCCGCCGATCAACCAGGAGACGAAACAGCAGATCGCTGCGGATCAGGCCGTCGCGCTGAAGCGCGCGGCCGATGTCGCTGGTCGTGGTCCCCGGCGGAATGGTGAAGAGCACGGTTTGCGCCGCCACCGGCGCGGGCGACTCGGCGAACCGGCTCACGATGGTGAAGCCCAAGAAGGCCACCGCGCCGATCGACAGCAGCACGACGACAAACGCCTGAATGAGAAGACCAATGGCCCTCACCAGGCTCCCCGATCATTGAGAAAGTCCTGCACCAGCACCTCGGCGGCCACCGCATCGATGGGACGCTCGCCCGACCGCTCCCGCGCGGCGACCGTCGTGAGCCGCTCGTCGCGCAGCACGACCGAGTCCCACTGATCCGCAAGCAGTTGGTGGGCCCATCGGCGCGTTCGCGCCGCCTGTGGCCCATCGCTTCCATCCAACGATAACGGCAGACCGACCAGAATCGTAGCGTCGGGATAGTCGTCGGTGATCGCCGCCACCGCTGCTCGATCGCGAACCAGATTCCGCCGCTCGATGACGCGTCGATGGGCCACGAACCCGCCTGTCGCGTCTGAAATCGCCACGCCTATGCGGCGCGACCCTAAATCAAGGCCAATGATGCGCTGGTTGCGCGGTGGCGGTGGCTCGGCGGGCTCAGCCCGCCGGGATGGCCGTCGGCTCCGTGACTTGGACATCGATGCGCCAGCCCCAACGTGGGAAGTTCTCGGTGTCAGGTGGATCATGCGACATCCGCCAGGCGGCAACTTGCGACTGTCGATTCAGGGCCGCCGCCCCGTCGTCGAGGCTCGCACCGGCCAGCATCCCGCGAATGGCATCGGTTTCAATTCTCGCCACCGATTCGCCAACCGCCTCGATGCGCATGTGCAGCCGTCCAAACGACTCGTCGAGAATCTCGGTTCGCAGAACATGAATCTCGTCGAATTCGACATCCGCTCCGCCGCTCGCGAGGCCATCGACAACAATCCGCTCCAAGTCATCGTTGGCGAAGAGAGTCCCACTCGCGCGCACTTCCAGGTCCAACTGCAGCACCGCCGCAAGCTGATCCACGTCGGCGCTAAAGTCCTTCCGCACGACCTCAGGATTGCCGGCCTCCGGCGACCATACAACCAGCGTGTGCTGCTCGGGGCGGTCGCGCCGAAGCTCCTCCACCGCCGCACTTTGCAGCCGCTCCACCAGGACGCGGTCGAGCTCGTCGATGTCGCGCTGGGAAACCAGCGCGATTTCCCGCTCCGCCGCCCCCGTGATCGGCTGCGAATTGAAGACGTCAAGCGTCTCCGCCTCCGGTCCATCGACGGCCACAATCGCCAGCGCGCGCACGTTCCCCGTCGTGCCGGGGTTCTCCGCCGTCACGCTCACGGTCGCCTCACCAGGAACCGTCTGTCCCACGATTTCCACCGTCGGCGGCACCAGCACTTCGGCGTCAGTGAGAAAGCTCGTGCCCTGCTGGGTGCGAACCCGAGTGTTGCGGAGGGCGACAACGGCTTCGCGGGTGCGATTCCTTAGGGTGATGCGCCCACGAGCGAACTCCACGGGCTCCCGGCGCCGGCCGGTGGTGGGCATGGACATGGAGCCGTCGCTGACGGCGGACACGATCGCGCCGGGAATGGCGCGAGCTTCGACGTCGACCTCGGACAGCTCGGGATCGATGCGCACATCGAGCGTGATCGGCACGTGCGTGGCCAGCGGCGACACCTGCACGGTCGAGGAGGGCCAGATCCAAAAGGCCATGACGATCCAAACCGCGGCGACGCCAAGCACCGCCGCGGCAGTGGGCGCCAGCAGACGCAGGGGATGGTCATTTCGCTCCCAATGACGATAGGTGCGCATCGGTCGCGAGCCGTCGAGCTCGTCCAGGCGCTCGAACACGGGTTCGCGCATCCTCGGTGCGCGGCGGCGCCCATGGGCGTGGCGCGGCGGGCGGCGCCGTGGGCGCGGCGGGAGCCGCTCAAGCGTGGGGCCCTGGCGAGTGCTCATGACGCCCCCCGCACGGCGGCGACATAGCCGCGCCCGGCGTCCAGCGCCTCGTCGATCTTGGTGGCGTCGGTGCCGCCCGACATCGCGAGCTCCGGCCGACCGCCGCCACCGCCGCCCGTGAGCTTGGCGACCGTTCGAGCCAAGTCGCCGGCATGCACGCCTGCATCCACGGCCTGAGCCGAAGCGGCCGCCACAAAGGCGGGCTTCGCCGCGACACTGGTTGCGAGGAGAATGACCCACGGTTCCTCGAGTTGGTCTCGCAACGACTCGGTGACCTGCCGCAGCGCGTCGCGATTAGCGACAGTGACCTGTCCGGCGACCAGCGTGAGGCCATCCACCTGCTCGCGATCCGCCAGCAGCGCCGACGCGGAGCGTCGGGCCTCCGCGCGTTCGGCCGCGGCGACCTGGCGACGGGCCTGGGCGAGTTCGGACTTGAGTCTGCGGATGCGCTCCGCCGATTCGCCCGGCGCCACGCCGGCTTCCTCGGCCACTTCGTTGAGGATGTCTTGCTGACGTTCGACGAACTCGGCGGCTCCGTGGCCAGTCAGCGCCTCGATGCGGCGGACGCCGGCGGCGATGCCGCCTTCGCTGGCGATGGCGAACATGCCGATCTGGCTCGTCGCGGTGCAGTGCGTGCCTCCGCAAAGCTCCAGCGATCGATCCCCCATCGCAACCACCCGCACGACCTCGCCGTACTTCTCACCGAATAGCGCCATGGCGCCGCGTTCCACCGCCTCGCGCACCTCCGCCGTTTCGGTCGCGACCGGCAGGTCCTCGAGCACGCGGCCGTTGACCCACTGTTGAATGGCGCGAAGCTGCGCCCGGTCCACCGGATTCGGATGGGTGAAGTCAAAGCGAAGGCGATCTGGAGCTACCAGCGATCCCGCCTGCTGTACGTGCCCGCCCAGCGTGCGGCGGAGCGCTGCGTGCAAGAGGTGGGTCGCCGAGTGATTGCGCATGATGTCTCGCCGGCGCGAGCCATCGACCTCTGCCCGGACGACGTCACCGACCCGCATGACGCCCTCTGTTATGTCAACCATGTGGATGAGGGTTCCCTCGGGCGCACCCTGGGTATCTCGGATCCGCGCCAGGAATCCGTCTCCGCGCAGGACGCCGGTGTCACCGACCTGACCACCGGCCTCGGCGTAACAGGGCGTCTGGTCGAGCACCACCATGGCCCGGCCCGGCGCGCTCACGGACTCTTGCAGGGTGCCGTCGACGTCGATACCGACGACGGTGCCCTCGCCCGCAGTTTGACCGCCGTACCCGAGAAAGACCGTTTCACCGAATCCAGTGGGAAGGCGCGCGGCCCGATCGCCGCGCTGCGCCGCGCGGCTGCGCTCACGCTGCTCGGCCAACGCCGCCTCGAAACCTTCATCGTCCAGGGCAATGCCGCGCGCTTCCGCCACCTCCTGGGTGACGTCGCGCGGGAATCCGTAGGTGTCGTAGAGAAGAAACGCGCGGGCGCCCGGCAGGGTGCCTCCGCGCGGAATGTCGGTCAGCATCTCGTCGAGCAGCGCCATCCCCGTCACAAGCGTCCGGCGGAAGCGGGCCTCCTCGTCGCGGATGGCGTCGCAAATGAACGTGTACCGGCGCTCCAACTCCGGATACGCCTCGCCGAAGATTTCGACGGTCAGGTCCGCTAGGGGCGAGAGTGCGTCATCACCCATCTGCAGCAGATCAGCATGGCGCACGGCGTGGCGGAGGCTGCGCCGCAGCACGTAGCCGCGGCCCTCGTTGCCGGGCATTACCCCGTCGGCGATGAGAAACGACGCCGCGCGGGCGTGCTGCGCCACGATGCGCATCGAGCGTCCGGCTGAGTCATCAGGCCTGTAGGGCCGGCCGGCGCGCCCGCTCACAAGGCCGAGCATCGGCCTCCACACGTCGGTGTCATAGGTAGACGCCACGTCTTGGAGCACCCAGGCCCACCGTTCGAGCCCCGCGCCAGTGTCCACACCGGGCTTCGATCGGCTGAGCGCGCCCTCCGTGTCCTGGAGATACTGGTTGAAGACGAGATTCCAAATCTCGAGATAGCGCTCCGGCGCCACCCCGGGGCCAACGTCCGGCTCGTCCGGTTGGAGATTGACGAAAATCTCGGTGGTCGGTCCGCAGGGACCACTGTCGCCGGTCGGCGGCCAAAAGTTGTCATCGCCCAGGAAGGCTATGCGCTCGCGCGGGTGACCGACATCCGCCCAAATCTCCGCCGCTTCATCGTCCCGAGGCACGCCCTCGCGGCCCTCGAACACCGTGACCCAGATGCGGGCCGGGTCAATGCCGACGCCGTACAGCACCAAATCGCGGGCGTACGCGATGGCTTCTTCTTTGAAGTAGTCGTTGAAGCTGAAGCTGCCCAGCATCTCGAAGAAGGTCAGGTGGCTCAGGTCGCCAACCTCATCGAAGTCGGTGGTGCGGAAGGACTTCTGCACCGTGGCCACACGCGGATAGGGCGCCGGGCGTTCACCGCTGAAATAGGCTTTGAACTGCTGCATGCCCGCGGTCGTGAGCAGGACGCTCGGATCGCCGGTTGGGATCAGCGAGGAACCGGGGAGCACGACATGTCCACGATCCGCGAAGAAATTGAGAAACGTCTTGCGAATCTGGTCGGTCCGCATGACTCAGGCAGTCTCCTCACCCATGGGGCATAGCAAGAGACCGCCGGAGATTGCCTCCCCAGCAGTCCCTTAAGTTCGCGTCGGATCCGGCTGTCTAGCCGGTTCGGCCTCGTATCCTGCTCGTCACTCCCTGCGGACGGTCAAGCATCCTCCACCACGCCCGACGATCGAGCCGAGCGCAGCGCCAATCCGAGGAAGATCCCAACCGCCATACCAAGTGCAAACTTGACGAGGCGCCCAAGCATCAGCCCGTGGGAACCTCCTCGCCGGAACCTACCATGACCATTATGTTAGGTCAACGAATCCGACGGGCTACGACAGCAGGACGTGGGCAATGGCCACGCCGAGAATGCATCCGAGCAGCGCCGCCAGCACCGGCAGTCCGCCGATCATGAGATAGGTCGCGCCCAGCGGGGCCGCCATGACCGCACCGGCGGCAAATCCGCCCACGCCGAACGGCCAGTACAAGATTCCCGCCCGCTGCCGACGTCCAACGAAGGCGTGGAAGAGAAACGCCACGATCGTGGCCAGCACGAGTCCCAGGTAGACGTGCGGTGGGATGAGCAGAAAGACTTCCACGTTAGCGTGCTCCCAGGCGTGCCGCGGCTGGCTGAGGCGCGGCGTGCAGGCGATTCGCGTGCCGGGCAATTACCTCCGCGGCCCGCAGCACCTGGGCCCGGGTCGTATCCCGGCCGAGACTGAGCCGCAGCGGGCCCGGACGGTAGGCGGGCGGCAGCACGAGCGCCTCGATGACGTGAGACGGCTCAATGGAGCCCGCCTCACACGCCGCCCCCGATGAGGCATCGATGCCGTCCAGGTCCAGATTGATCAGCAATGGCTCGGCGTCCACGCCGGCAAACGCGAAGCTGGCAATGGAAGGCAACCGAGCCGTTGGGTGCCCGGTCAGGCGTGCGTGCGGCACATTCGCCAGAACGGCGTCGACCAATGCCCCCGACAGCTCGGCAAGACGCGCGTTGAGGGTGCGCCGCGTCGCGCAGGCCGCAGTGACGGCCTGCGCAAGGCCCACGGCAGCCGGAATGTTTTCCGTCCCAGCCCGACGACCCATCTCTTGCGCACCACCCCAAGCCAACGGCTCCAACTCGACGCCGTCTCGCACGTAGAGCGCGCCGATGCCCGTAGGCCCGTAGATCTTGTGGCCAGACAGTGATAGCAGATCAACACCCAATCGATCAACATTTATGTCGAGTTGCCCCACTGCCTGAACGGCGTCGGTATGAAACAGCGCGCCGGCCTCGCGCGCTGTCCGGGCCAGCGTCGCGATGTCTTGCACCGTGCCGATCTCGTTGTTGGCCAGGGCAATGCTGACCAGCGCGCTGTCAGTCCGCAGGTGAGCCGCCAGCGAGTCCGGAGTCACTCGGCCATGGGCATCGACCGGGATCTCGGATACGGGGAATCCACGGTCACGCAGCGCCCAAGCCGCACGCAGCACGGCGTGATGCTCGATGGCGCTCACCGCGGTGTGCTCGCGGTCCCTCGGGCGAACCACGCCGGCAATGGCCAGGTTGTTGGCCTCGGTGCCGCCGGATGTAAAGACGATCTCGTGCGGCTGCGCACCCAGGGCGTCCGCCACCTGTCGCCGCGCGCGGTCAAGCTCTGCGCGGGCGAGGCGGCCGGACGCGTGCACGCTCGACGGGTTGCCAAAGGGTCCGTCCAACACTTCGACCATGGCCCGGCGGACAGCCGGATCGAGCGGCGTGGTGGCCGCATGATCCAGGTAGATGCGGTCGCGCGTCGGTGTGGACATCACGCTTCAGGATAGGGCCGGCAGAGCGATGGACGCGTGAATTGGTCGTGGCTTCCGGTTAAATCAGCGTCGCGCAACGCCCGATCTCGACGCAACGTTCCCCACGAGAACCGGCCCTGCCGAGACCTGCTGTGATACATTCCAATTGTCCATCACGCTTCACTATTCGCACGCCAGCGCTGCACGCGCGGCCCCGTGATGTGCGCCCCCTTCCATGAGCAGCACCCGATCTATCTCTCGAATGCGAGTGTCTCGTCGCGCCGTGCTGTATGCCGCGGTAACGGCCGCTGCAGCGGGCGTTGCGCCGTGGAGCGCCACGCTGTTGGCCCAGCAGGCGGCAATCGCCGTCGATTCGCTTTTCCAGGAGTTTTACGACCGCATGGGCGGCGCCGACACCTTCGGCGATCCTCTCACCGCGCGCTACGAGCTGGACGGGCGGCAGGTGCAACTGTTCGAGAACTTTCTAATCGAACACTGGCCCGAGAACAGCGGCACCGACTACGAAGTGCAGCCGGGGCTGCTCGGCGTCAGGGCTTCGGGGAATCGCTACTTCGGGCAGGCGCAACCGTTTCGCAACAGCAGCCAGATGCTCTACGTGCCGGAGACGCGGCAGTCCCTCCGGATGGGCTTTCTCAACTCCTGGCGCGACCGGGGAGGCATCAATCTGTTTGGCTATCCGATTTCCGAGGAAGTCGTCGATGACGGAATCACGGCGCAATGGTTTCAGCGCGGCAAGCTCACCTACGTCGCCGGCCGCACCCCCGAGATTCAGATTGCCGATCTGGGCCGCACCTGGCTGAGCCAGTCGCAAGACGGTGTGGCCGCGGCCTACGAGGTCAAAGCGCCGCCCGCAACCGTGCCGGGTGGATCGACTCCGGTTCGACTAGTCATCACCAATTCCGGCACGGACACTTGGGCGTCCAGCGGCGACGAGGCGGTGACGGTGGGATTTCGATGGGCCGATCGTCATCCGCCACGCGACCGCGAGTCCCCCGCTTCAGTTTCGTTGCCGAACGATGTCGCGGCTGGTGAGAGTGTCGAGCTGGAGACCTCGATTTCGCTGCCCACCACGCCGGGTAAATTCCGCCTGCAGCCCGACTTGCAGCAGCAAGGTGAGTGGTTCTCGGCCAAGGGCGTGGCGGCGCCAGTCGTAGAGACGACCGCGCGGCTGGCGGAGCCAGAGATGCGCATCGGTCTGCTCGACATCAGCGATGACAACCCCGGAGTCACCGCCGCCACCATCACTTCCACCAATGGACTGCGCATCGTCGACGAGGGTGGGAGTGAGATGGCAGAGCTCACGGAGGGCGAGTCTGTGGTCATCCATCGCGACATTCCCGGCGAGCAGCAGGTGCTGCAACTGCCGGGCGACGAGCGCGAAACTACCGTCGGTCGCGTCAAGGTCTTTCCGCTCGAAGGATCGATGCTGCGTCTGTTGGAGGCGGCCCCATGGACGACCTACCGGGGCTCATTCGAATTCGTCTGGCTGCCGCGCTATACGTCCGCCTGGCTGGTCAACATTCTGCCGCTGGATGACTACCTGTCGGGCATCGCCGAGCAAGGCGACTACATTCCCTGGGAGGCCCTACGCGCCTCCGCGATCGCCTTTCGCAGCTACGCCATGGCGACTCGATCGGAACGTCGTGCGAGCAACCTGGTGTTCGATGCGGCCGGATCCACGCGTCACACTCCCACTATGTACACGCGGCATCAGGTCTATCACGGCATGGCGCGCGAGTATTCGGGAACCCGACTGCGCCAGGCGGTGACCGATACTCGGGGACAAGTTATGACCTACGACGGCGAGACGATCATGGCCGTCTATTTCTCGCGCGCGGACGGGCATACCCGGAGTTGGCACGAGACCTGGGGCGGCGCCTTCAAGCCTTGGGCCGTCGGCGTACCCGATCCCTTCAGCGTGGGCCAGACGCTCTTGGGCCACGGCATTGGGCTGCCGTTGCGCAGCGCGAACGCCATGGCCGAATCCGGCGCCAATGGCGAGCAGATCCTGGCCAGCTACTACACCGATGTGGACTTCGGTGCCATCTACTAGCGCCACACCCCCCGTCCGCGGGCTCCAGGGACGCGACCTGCTTTCTCTGGCAGACCTCAGCAGTGGCGACGTCGCGACCATTCTGGACGTGGCCGCGCGGTTGAAGCTCGCCCAAGCCAACGGCGTGCCCCACACGCTGCTCCCCGGGCGAACGCTTGGAATGCTCTTCGAGAAGGCCTCCTTGCGCACCCGCACCACGTTCGTCGTGGGCATGGTTCATCTCGGGGGACAGGCCGTCGACTTGATGGCCGAGCACACGCAAATGGGCGTGCGGGAGTCCGCACCCGACATCGCGCGAAATCTGGAGCGCTGGGTTGACGCCGTCATGGCGCGGGTCTATGACCAGCGCGTGCTCGAAGAGCTGGCCGAACACTCGATCGTGCCCGTCATCAATGGTCTCAGCGACCGCTTTCATCCCTGTCAAGTGCTGGCCGATTTGCTGACGCTCCGCGAACACGTGGGCTCGCTTTCCGGCCGCACCCTGGCGTATGTGGGCGATGGCTTCAACGTGTGTCACTCGCTGCTGCTGGGCGGCGCCCTGACCGGGCTGCACGTACGCGTCGGAACGCCCCGCGGCTATGAGCCCGACCCGGGCATCGTCGAGCAGGCGCAAAGGCTGGCTCGGGCTTCGGGCGCCAGCCTCGAGCTCGTCTCGAGCGCCGAGGCGGCCGTGCGGGACGCCGACGCGGTATATACGGACTCGTGGGTGAGCATGGGCTTGGAGGACGAACGCGCCGAGCGCCTCGCGGCCTTCGGTCCGTTTCGAGTGAATGCCGGCCTCATGGCCGGCGCCCGGTCGCACGCCGTGTTCATGCACTGCCTGCCCGCCCATCGTGGGGAGGAAGTCACGGACGACGTGATGGACGGTCCGCAGTCCGTCGTCTTCGATCAGGCCGAGAATCGGCTCCACGTGCAAAAGGCGTTGCTCGTGCTGCTCATTGGCGGCGAGGCCGCCCTCCAAGCCCTACCGCGATAGCCGGGCCTGATTCCGCGCTACACTTGGCCCAGGCGCCACGGTGGCAAAGCGGGCAGTGGAACAGCTCGAATACCTCGTTCGTGAGTTCAGTTGGGGCGCTGCCGCGCAGATCATTCTCGTCGCCCTCCTCTTTCATGGCGTTTTGACGCTGATTCGCGGCACCCAGGCGGACATTCTGGTCCGCGGCGCCCTGGTGGTCCTGGTGGCGATTCTGGTGATTGGGCGCGTGCTGCAGCTGCCGTTGATCAACTGGATCGTGGAAAACGGCCTGATCCTGTTGTCGTTCGCGGTAGTGGTGGTGTTCCAACCGGAAATCCGGCGGCTGCTTGAGCGCGTGGGTCGCACCGGCACGTTGGTTGCGCGACCGTTCGGGACCACGTCTCCGGAAGATACCGAGGTGATGATCGGAGAAGTCGTCACGGCGGTTACGGCGCTCTCGGGGCGCGTATGGGGATCGATCATCGTGATCCAGCGAACGGGGGGGCTTGAAGAGTACGCCGCCACCGGCACCCGCCTCGAAGCGCAGCTTTCGCAGGATTTGTTGCTGACTGCGTTTCATCCCGGCTCGGAGCTGCATGACGGCGCGCTGCTCGTGCGCGGACGCATGGTGACGGCGGCGCACGTGATGTTGCCGCTGAGCGACGCGTTGGGCCCGCAAGACCACGTGGGGACGCGCCATCGCGCCGGTCTGGGAATCACCGAGGTGTCGGATGCGATCGCCGTCATGACCTCGGAAGAAAGCGGCGGCATCTCGTTTGCCTCCGATGGCCGGCTCGAGCGGCACTTGACGCCGGACCAGTTGCGACGCCGCTTGGAGACGGCCTTCCGAGTGCAGACTCGTGGAGCGGCGCTGCAAAGCCTGCCGGCCTGGATTTCACGCCGCTAGGTGCGACGTCTCAGTCCTCAGGCGCTCTGGACGGCCCGCGCCCTGCGCTTCGCGCGCTACAGCCTCGGGATCCGGTTTCTTGTGGCGCTCGCGCTGTCGGCGCTCGTATGGGCCGGACTCACCATCGAGGAAAACCCCGAGGCGACCGAGCCCTTTCCCGGCCGCTTGATCGTGGAGCCGGTCGGTCTCGATACGCGGAACCTGGTCCTCGTAAGGGAGATCGCGCCGGTGCGCGTGAGCGTCAAGGGACCGAAGGTCGACCTCGCCAGTCTCACTGCCGACCATTTCGTGGCCAGAGTCGATCTCACCGGGCTTGGCGCGGGTCAGCAACAGGTCGACGTCGATGTGGTCGTGTCGAATTCGCAGGTCGAAGTCGTGCGCGTCACCCCGGCGAACATCACGGTCGTGCTCGATCCGGTCGTGGAGCGCAAGTTGCGAGTCAATGCCCGAATCGAGAGCGATGTTGCCACCGGATATCGGGCGAACCTGTCTGAGATCACCGCCGAGCCCGCCGACGCCACCGTCAGCGGCGCCTCGTCGGTGGTGGATCGAGTGGCCCGCGTGCAGGCCGCACTCAGCCTGGAAGGCGCCACGCGCGATGTCAGGGTCGAGGGCATATTGATCCCTGTCGATCGACAGGGAATCGAGGTCGAGGACGTGCGCGTAGATCCGCCCACCGTGCTGGTCAACGTTCCCGTCAATCGAATCACCAGCCGCAAGCGCGTGCCGGTGGTGCCGCGGATCGAAGGGACGGTCGCGCCATCGTTCTTCATAGCGCGGATTGGCGTCGTCCCGACCAGCGTCGAGATCGAGGGTGAGCCTGGGGCGCTCGAACGCGTGGACGCCGTGGAAACGCTGCCAGTCGACATCTCGGACGCCCGTGGCGACATCGAGCGCGACGTCGGGTTCGAGGCGCCCGAGGGCGTCACCATCCGCAGCGATCAGCCATTCGCGCAAGTTGCGGTGGTCGTCGAACCGCTCGACGAAACCACCACCATTCAGGTGGCAGTGGTCCTCACAAATCTCGGCAGCGGCCTCCAGGCGATCGCCGACCAACCGTTCCTGCAGATTGTGATGTCGGGTCCCGCCGAGGTGCTGCAAGGCTTGCGCGGCGGCGACATCCTGGCCGAAGTCGATTTGAGCAATCGCGCGCCGGGCCTCCACCAGATCCGACCGGTGATCACGAATCCTGCGCCCGATACCCTGCGCATGGTGCGGCACACGCCGGCGGTCGTGGACGTGCGCATCTCACCGCTCGAGGCCCCGAGTGCCGCACCGGCGACGACCGCCATTCCGGGACCGGGCGGCGCGGTACCGGCGGCCACGCCAACCCCGACCGAATCGGCCGGCTAGCTAGGCGCGAGACCTCACCCGGTCCGCCAGCACGCCCTCGTATAGCCCATCGAGCGGTCCGGTGAGCCGCTCCCACGCAAGCTCGCCCATCGCATAGGCGCGCGCGTGCTCAGCGATCTGGCCTCGCTTGGAATCTTGCAGCGCGCTCACCGCTGCATCCGTGAGCGCTTCCATCGAGGCGTCACGCGCCAGGTAGCCGGTTTCGCCGTCACGGACAAATGTCGTCGCCTCACCGACCGGAGCGGCCACGATGGGCACTCCCGCAATCATCAGATCCACGTACCGCACGGAGCACTTCGACCGGTTGGCCACGGTGTCCGCCATGGGCATGAGCGCGACATCGCAATTCGCGAAGAATGCTCCAAGCTGCGCGAAGTCCATCCATCCGGCTATACGAACGCGGTCGGAGATTCCCTGCGCTTCGAGCGCCGGCACCATGTGCGCCATGGGCGACCGAGGCCCGGCGCCCACGATGGATAGCGCGAGATCGGGCACGCGTGTCAACGTGCCCACCACAAGCCGCACCCAGTCCTCGGGCGGCACGTCGTAAAAGCGCGTGTAGATCACCGCGTGCGGCCGTGGCGGGGTCGATGACTGCGGCGGGGCCTCGCGCCAGGCCTCGTAGGTGGAGGCCTCATAGCCGTTGACGATACGCTCGACCGGTTCAGCCCCGCGCCGCCGCGCCAACTTCGCGCTTGCGACGGTGCGTGCATCGCAGGCCCCGAGTCCCCAGGACTCCTGCCGCTCGAACAGCTCGCGCTGCCACCAGGAGTAGGGCTCGTTGGCACTCCACCCCGCCTTGCCTTCCCAGTCGTCGCAGTCCAACACCAGACCCGGCCGGTCGCGCTTGCGCCACAGCAAGGCTTGCACCAGCCCCGACACCGCCTTGGGCTTGAACACGTGGACGATGTCTGGCCGCCACCACGCGAGCCGGTGCATGGCGATTCGGGCCAGCGCCACCTGTGTCAACGGGGCGCCAAGCAGCGGCGCGGCCGCCCCGCGGGGTCTCGGAAGCGCGTGGACCTCGACGCCGGCATCGCTCCAGCGCCTCCCGTAGCCGGCCGGGTCATCGTAGGGAGGGACCACCACCCGCACTTGATATCCGCGCGCGGCCATGGCGCGCGCCATGGGCATCACGCGGCGCGCGGTCGTGTTCTTCGGCGCGAACCCGAAGGGCGCGACGTAGACCAGGTTCACGCTAGGCCGCGCGTCGCCAGGCCAGCAGCGCCAGCACCCCCAGCACCCAGAGTGCGGCGGCGACGCCGCTGACGATGGCGCCGACGCGCAGCGGGTGCGACGAGAACTCAAACGTGACCGTGTGCCGTCCGGCGGAGGGAATCAGCACGGCCCTTTGCGCCAGATTCGCCTGCCAGATCGTGGTGCGCCCGCCGTCGATGTATGCCTCCCATCCCGGGTACAGCGTGTCGTTGAGCACCAGCATGCGAGGACCCTCGGAAACGACCTCTATGGTGACGCGCTCCGGGGTGTCCTCGATCATCACGGCCGTCGCCTGGGCGTCGAACCGAAGCCAGGCGTCGCGCATTCCGAACTCACGCCTGAGGCGCGCCACGTCGTCGGGAAGGACCAGGCCTACGGGCTCCCGGCGGTGCACGACTCCCATGTCCTCCAGGGCGCGGCGAATCGGATTGGACAACGCCGGGTCTCGTGTCGATGTGAGCAACCATGTTTCCTCGGTCGGTGTGAACCCCGGGTACGCCAGCGCCCGGCTCGCGCTGGCAACGGTCGCCGCCAGTCCTACGCGCACCGGCATCCAAATCCGCTGCGCCTCCCGCGCACGGCGCGTGATGGTTACGTCTCCGGCCAACTCCACGAGCATTCCGCGTCCGGGGCGCAGCAGCACGCCCACCGACGATCCGTCGTCCAGCAGCAGGGAGAGCCCGCGGACGTCGAGCACGCCGTCAAGCGGCTCAACGGTAATTGCCGTGACGTGAATCGGGTCATCCAATCCCGCGCTCGACAGGACCGTGTGCGGCGGCAACCCGTCCCGCTGGGGCGCAGGCGCCGCATTCGGCAGCCCCACGAACGTAGGGTCGCCGGCGGCGCGCCGTAGCGGCCATTCGGCCTCACCGCCGGCCGCGTCGGTCAGCACGATGCGGCCTGCCTCAACGCCGCTGTCGCCGGGAGCTCCAGACGCCAGGATGGCAACGCCCGTCACGCCAGGCACATCGAGGGCCTCAATGCGGAGCGGCTCTCTGAGTCTCGCGACCAGCCGTAGATCGAATGCGGCGACATCGGTCTCGAAGGCGTCGAAGCGATCGTCGATGACCACGTCGACACTCAGCGTGTCCAATGCGTGATTCGACGGCACCGTCTTGAGCTGATTCAGCAACAGCGCATCGGGATGGGCCGCCGAGCCGGGAATCACGGTCTCGCGCAACGCCACGTGGGTCGAAAGTGGCAGGAGACCGCCGTCGTAGCCGTCGGGTGTGTCCAGCCCGTAGGCCATGGCGAGATTCGGATTCAAGATGTCCCGGTTCTTCCAGGCAACTTTGAATTCTCGCCACGGCACTTCGCCGAGTTGGTCGAACCACGCGCTGGCGAGCGCCGCACGGTCGGGATCGTTGATCTCGTAGGAAGGATCGGCCATCGAAATGACCCTTCCCGAGCCCACGATTTCGTTCAAGCGCGGCAATGCCTGGCCCTTCGCTTCGTAGGCGTCAATGGGAATAGCTTCCCTGATGGCCGCCGGTCCGGCCGCCGCGGCAAGCTCCGCGACGACAATGAGCGGCGCCAGCCAGGCATAGGCGGGACGCGGCGCCAGCATGGCGAGCGTCACAAAGACGACCGCGACGGCGGCGACGAGCCCCCACGTCCAGGCGAGACCGTCGCGCAGGGGCGGCTCCGCGATCGCAACGCCGAGCGACAACCCGCCCAAGCCCGCGAGCACCGCGAGCCAGGCGCCGAGCCGCTGGAGGCGTTCGCGCCGCGGCCGGTCCGTTGCCGCCATCAGCGCCTCGGCGCCGTAGGCCGCCAGCAGCGCCAGCGCGAACACGGCGACGAGCAGCCAGCGCGCCGGCACGCGGAAGAGCGCGACGCCGGGCACGATCCGGTGCGCCAACTCGAACAATGGCGTGGCCGGTCCCAAGGCCAACAGGATCGCCACCAACGCCGCCAAGACCAAGAAGACGACGCGCGGCTCCCGCCAGCGATGCGCTGCGCCCAGCGCCGCCAGCGCGACGCCCAAGACGCCGACGTAGGCCACGAACTCCGTGCTCGACGGGAGGTGCAGAAACGTCGGCAGCAAGCCGGGCAGCGCCTCTCCGGTCGGCAGCGAAAACGAGACCGCCTCGTGAAACATCAGCCCACCGGAACGGATGCCCTCGCGCGAAAGGTCGAGGGCCGGCAAGATCTGGGCCGCGGCGAGCCCAGCGCCGCCCACGGCGCCGATGAGCCACAACGAAATCCCGGTGAGCGCCCCATTTGCTCGCTGCCGCGCGGACGTATTTCCCACACGCCGGAACCCGGCCACGAGCGCCCAGGCCAGACCTAGGATCAGGCCCACATAGGCCGTCTGCGGGTGACCGGCCAGGATCATCAACGCCACGATCAGCGGCGCCACCGCCCACCAGCGCTTGGCTCCTGCCACGCCCAGCTCGATGGTCAGAATCAACAACGGGATCCACGCGGCCACGCTCACCTGGTTGATGTGCTCCATCTGCCCGGCGAAGAATCCGCTGAACGCAAAGGCCGCGGCTCCGGTCGCAGCCGCCGGCCACCCGAGTCGCAGGCCCACGCGGATTAGCGCCAGCATCCCGACAGCGCCCAGCGCCACGTGCAGCATCAACGCCGTTGAAAGCGCGCGCGCGGGATCGAGCAGATACAGGGGCCAGTTGGGCGGATAGAGCACCGCCGATTGCGGGTTCGCCAGGAACGGCACGCCCATGAACACGTGCGGATTCCAGAGCGGAAGGCGGCCGTCGCCAAGCGATGCGGCGGCGTAGGCCCAGTAGGGGTAGAAATAGGTCTGCGTGTCGTAGCCCGAGAGCACCAGGCCCTCGAAGATCAGGCGGCTGTAGATGGTGAGCAGGCCGGCCACCACCAGCCCCACGGCCGCGATGACGCCGAGGCGCGATCCACGCGGCCGCGCGTCAATCGTCGTCACCGTGCGCGCGCCGCTGCTTGCTAGATCTCTTCCGACAGGATGATGGCTTCGGCGACCTCACGCATCGGCTTGCGCCGGTCCATGCTGAGCTTCTGGATGCGCCTGAACGCCTCGGGCTCGTCCAAGCCGAGTTTCGTCATCAGCAGCCCCTTGGCGCGCTCGACCGCCTTGCGCGTCTCGAGCTGATCCTTGAGGTCGGCCACCTCGTCGCTGATGGCCAGGAACTCGCGGTAGCGCGACATGGCCACTTCCAAGGCCGCCTCGAGCTCGTTGTCCCGCAGCGGCTTGAGGACGTAGTTGATGGCGCCGGCTTCGAGCGCCTGGCTGATGAGGTGTCGGTCCGAGTACGAGGTGACAAGCACGACCGGGGCGATGCGCTCGTCCGTGAGACGGCGCGCGGCCTCGATGCCGTCCATCTCCGGCATCCGGATGTCCATGACGACGACGTCCGGCCGCAGCTCGCGCGCCATCTTGACCGCGCTTTCACCGTCACCGGCCTCACCGACGACCTGGTAGCCAGACGCCTGCAGGCGCTCGGTGAGGTCCATCCGGATGATGGTCTCGTCTTCTGCCACGATTACACGCAAGGACACGCCACTATCACCTTCAGCGCGGAGACCGGGTGGATCGCCCGGTGCAGAGTCAGCCTAGCAGCATCCGAAATTACGTTGACGCCCCCACCCCACAACCCCTAGTATCCGCTGGCCGTGCACACCCCATGGATTGCGTGCACGGTGACGGAAATCCGCAAATGATTGGGAGGACATGCGGATGCGTGTGACCTGCCTGCAAGAGAACCTGAGCCGCGGCCTGGCGCTGGTGAGCCGCGCCGTCGCCACCCGGAGCACGCTGCCCGTGCTGAGCAACGTGCTGTTGCAGTCCGAAGACGGCGGGCTGCGGCTCTCGGGCATGAATCAACAACTCGCGATGTCGGTGTGGCTGGGGGCGAGCGTCGAAGACGAGGGCGCCATCACCGTGCCCGCCCGGCTGTTGAGCGATTTCGTCGCGCAACTCCCCGAGGGACCGGTGACCGTGACCACCGACGATGAAACCGACAGCCTCAGCGTCGCCTCCGGTCGGTACCAGGCCAAGATCAAGGGTCTCAGCGCCGAGGACTTTCCGCCCATCCCGACGACGGGCGACGAGCGCGAGGTCGACCTGGCCACCGACTTGCTGGCCGACGTCATTGGGCAGGTGGTGACCGCGGCCGCGACCGACGACAGCCGGCCGGTGCTGGCCGGCGTGTCGATCACCATCGGCCCGGACCACATCGAGCTAGCCGCCGCCGACGGCTATCGGCTGGCCGTGCGCCGCGAGGACGTGGAAACCGGCCTGGCCGAGCCGGTGCAGATCGTCGTGCCTCGTCCCGCCATGGTCGAGTTGCAGCGAATGCTCGCTGACGATCCGGGCACCGTGACCATCGGGCTCAGCGAAACGCAGTCGCAGGTCTTGTTCCGGACGAGCACGGTCACCTTCATCGCCACGCTCATTGACGGGCAGTTTCCGAATTACCCGCAGCTGATCCCGGGCGAAGTCGACACGCGGGTCGTGGTTGACACGCAGGCCTTTGCACAGGCCACCCGCATCGCCTCCCTCTTCGCGAGCTCCGGCGCAAATGTCATCAAGCTGCACGTGCAGCCGGGCGCCGAAGGGGAATCCGGCCGCATGGTGCTGACGTCGAACTCGGCGGAGCTCGGGGAAAACTCCGGCGAGCTCGACGCCGAGGTCAGCGGCGACGGCGGGCTCATTGCCTTCAATCCCCGCTTCTTGTCCGAGTGCCTGGGCACGATTGCGACCGAGCGCATCTCGGTGGGCACCTCCGGCGCCACCAGCCCCGGACGATTTCGTCCCGTGGACGGCGACGAGGAAGTTGAGACCCACAGCCACGTGATCATGCCCATGCACACGGTGAGCTAGGCATCGCGGGCGCCCGTCGCCGTCAGGTCGCGGCGTGACCGCTGCCGCCGGTGTGAGCAGCCGTGCGTTCGTGAGCACCGGCCGAGGGCCGGTGGTGACGGCGCACACGATGGTGTCGACGGGCCATCCCCTTGCGACGGCCACGGGGATTCGCCTGCTCCTGGACGGCGGCAACGCGTTCGATGCCGCGATCGGAGCCGCCGCCGTCATCGCGGTTGTCGAGCCCAGCTCCAATCAAATCGGCGGCGACGTATTCGCGCTCTGCCGTCCGGCAGCCACGGGCATCGTCGAAGCCGTCAACGCCAGCGGGCCCGCGCCGGCAGCGGCCGATCGCTCGGGCTACGCCGAGGGCCTTCCCACCCACGGGCTGCGGTCCGCCACGCTGCCGGGCGCCGTTGCCGCCTGGGAGGTGATCAATCGGCGGTACGGGCACATGCCGCTGGAGCGCCTGCTGGCGCCTGCCATCGTGTATGCCAGCGGCGGATTTCCCGTCGACATGGCGCTGGGCGGCGCGATCAGCCAGTCGCTCGAGACACTCAAGCACTACCCCGCCACGTCCGCCGTGCTTTGCCCCGGGGATCGCGCGCCGCGACCCGGCGAAACGCTGGTGCAGCCAGACCTGGCGAAGACCCTCCGCGAGATCGCGGCCAACGGAGCCGCCGGGTTCTACCAGGGGCTGTTCGCCGAGCGCTTGCTGAAAGCATCCGAAGCGGCCGGGGGCGATTGGTCCGTCGAAGATCTGGCGGCAATGCCAGTGGAGGTCCAACCGCCGCTGCGCACGGTCTATCGCGGATATGAGGTGCTGGAGCAGCCGCTGCCATCGCAGGGCTATCTCGTGCTCGCGGACCTCAACATCGCCGAGGGATTTGACCTGGCGGCGCTGCGATTCGGCACGGCAAATGGGCTGCACATCATGGTCGAGGCGCACAAGCTGGCCTTCGCCGACCGCCTGGCCCACCTTGGCGACCCCGCGCACGTCGACGTGCCGGTCGACATGCTCGTGTCCAAGGAATTCGCGGCCCGGCGACGGATGATGCTGAACCCTGCGCGGGCGTCGCTAAGCCCGGCGTCGACGGATCCGAGCAGTGCGGGAACGGACACCACGGCGGTGTCCGTCGTCGACGAGGACGGCAACGCCATCACCCTGATTCAGAGCGTCTTTCAGCAATTCGGCTCGGCGTTCATCGTTCCGGGTACCGGCGTGCTGCTCAACAATCGAATGAAGGGGTTTTCCCTCGACCCCGCGAGTCCCAACTGCCTCGCCGGCGGCAAACGGCCCATCCATACGCTCAACACCTACATGGTCCAGCGCGAAGGGGCGCTGATGATGCTGGGCGGGTCGCCGGGCGGCCATTTTCAGACCCAGACGAACTTCCAGGTATTGACCAACGTCATCGACCACGGGATGCACTGGCAGGCCGCGATGGACGCCCCGCGTTGGTATCACGACGCCGACACGGACACGTTGACGCTGGAGTCCCGGTTCGAGTTGGATATCGCCAGCGCCCTGGAGCGGCGCGGTCACGGGGTCGCCTGGGCGCCCGCGTTCACCCCGCGTGCCCGCAGCCAGGGCATCATGCTCGACCCGGCGAGCGGCGCCCGCTTTGGCGCAACCGACCCACGGTGGCACGGGCAAGTTCTAGGGTATTGACACGGCTGGCGATATGCTGACGTTCGCGGCATCGGTCAAGCTGCCGCGGCCCCCTGGAGAACGCTGATCGACGCCCCCACGCCCGCAGGCGAGCAAGCGCCGCCCGCGCCAAGCGATTCGCCGACCACTTCGGCGCGCATTGCGCTGGTGCTGGTGACCACGTTCTTCTCCGGCATGTCGGTCCTGGCCGTCGAGATCACGGCCTCGCGCCTGCTGGCGCCGTTCTTCGGCACCAGCACCATCATTTGGGCCGTCGTCATCGGGCTGACGCTGCTGTATCTCTCCATCGGCTATTGGATCGGCGGCATGGTGGCGGATCGGCGACCGCGTGAATCCTCCCTATTTCACATCATCGCCATTGCGGCGTTTGGCGTGGGGTTGATTCCATTCGTCGCCGGCCCGGTGCTCGAAATCTCCTCCGAGGCCATCGCGAGTTTGAGCGGGGGCCTGTTTTTTGGCTCGCTGCTGGGAGTGCTGCTGCTGTTTTCGGTGCCGCTGACCATGCTGGGCATGGTGTCGCCATTTGCGATCCGCCTGGTCACCCGAGATGTGCAGCACGCGGGCCGCCGGGCCGGGCAGGTCTACGCGCTCAGCACCATCGGCAGCATCGTCGGCGCGTTTCTGCCGGTGCTCACCCTGGTGCCGACCTTCGGCACGCGGCTAACGTTCCTCTTGTTTGCCTGGGTGCTGCTGGGCCTGGCGCTGATCGGCGCGCGAACCAGAGTGCGCCGGGTCATTTATGCCGCCTTTGCCGTCATCATCATCATCCTGTGGCTCCTAATCCGGCCCGGCGCCGTGCGGCCCGTGGACGGCTTGGTGTGGGAGGGCGACTCCGCTATACAGTTCATCCAGGTCATTGACGATCCGGGGCGCGGCCTGCGCCTGGTGCTCAACGAGGGCATTGGGACCCACTCCATCTACCACCCCGAGCGTCTGCTCACCGGCGGTCCGTGGGACTACTTCCTGCTGGCGCCGCTCATTGGCGGGCAAACGATGGCCGAGGTGGACTCCCTCCTGGTCGTCGGCCTTGGCGCGGGCACGGTTTCGAAGCAGTACACCGCCGTGTACGGCGACGACGTGCAAATTGACGGCGTCGAGCTCGATCCCAAGGTCATCGAGCTCGGCCAGCGCTACTTCGACATGAATGAACCAAACCTGCGAACCATCGCCGCCGATGGCCGCACCTACCTACAGCATTCGGACGATCGCTATGACGTCATCGCCGTTGATGCCTATCGCCAGCCCTACATTCCGTTTCACCTGGTGACGCGCGAGTTCTTCCAGGAGGCCCGCGATCACCTGCGCCCGAACGGCGTGCTGGCGCTGAATGCCGGACGCACCGGCCAGGATTTCCGGCTCGTCGACGTCCTGTCGTCCACGATGCGGGCCGTCTTCCCGTACATCTACGTGCTCGATCTCCCCACCGGCTACAACAACAGCCTGATCTACGGCGCCTTGCGCCCAATCTCCAACGAAGAGCTTCACGCCGCCGTGCAGGCGACCGGTGATCCCGTCCTGGGGGTGATCGCGGATCGACCATGGCGACTCCGAGCCGTGCCGGAGTCGACGGTGGTGTACACCGATGACCTGGCGCCGGTGGAACGCCTGATCGACGACATCATCGTGCGCGAGGCGCTCGGCGGCGCACGGGGGCGAGCGCGCTAGCGCGCCACGGAGCGAGACTTTGCGAACGGCCTTCGACAGGAGCCCCCCGTCACTTCCGGCAGTCGGATCGCGTTGATTTCGGCGCACGAGCAAGCGGGAACGGTCCAATGGCACGCTTCCTCCAGCCGTGAGTAGCGGCACGTTCGACGGTCGTCGGTCGGGCAGCGCCGGGCGCCTGCGTGCGGCGCGTGCACAGGGGCGACGCTCACGACGCGCCGTACTGCGCGCCTCGGTTGGCGTAGCGGCGGCGGCCCTGGCCGCGGCGTGCGGCGAAGGCGTTCCGGACCCGCAGACCACGCCCACGCCGATCGCCCCGGCCTCGGCGGAGCCGACGGCGCCGACGACCCAGGAAGCGACTCCAGCCGCACCGGGAACCACGGCTCCGGCCGCGTCGGAGACATCGACAGCGGTGGCGCCGGCGCCAACCGCGGTGCGTCCGTCGGGCGGGGTCGCGACGCCCACGGCCCAGACGCAACCGGTGACGGCCGCTCCCGCGGCGATTCGCACGGCTGCGTCGACGGCATCCCCGGCAGTTCAAACGCCGACGTCAACCGCACCTTCCACCACAGCGGCGGCGCCGGCCACGGCGGCTCCGCAGCCGACGGCCGTTGCCGTCGCGCGGCCAACTGCCCCTCCAACCCCGACGCCGAGTGCGGCCCCGGCGCCTGCTTCGACTCCAACCCCCGCGGCAACTCCCACTCCCACCCCGTCTCCGCATCGGTCGCCCCTAACCGGCCTGCCAATCTCGGCGGAGGCGCTCGAACGTCGCGTGGTCGCGGTCAAGATCGACAACGCCCCCGGGGCCCGTCCCCAGAGCGGCCTGAGCCAGGCAGACATCGTCTACGAGCACGAAACCGAAGGCAGGGTGACCCGCTACACGGCATTCTTCCTCGATAGCGAGGTGGACCTTGTCGGTCCGATTCGCAGCTCGCGATTTGTGGATCGGGACCTCGTCCAACAGTTCGACGCGCTGTTTGCCCACGTCGGCGCGAGCCCGCCGGTCATGCAAGATCTGCGTGCTTCCGCCGCGGCCGACATGGACCAGTTCTACTTCGCCGGGGACCGCCCATACACGCGCCTTACGAGCCGCCCATCGCCGTTTAACGTGTACGCGAGCCTGGCCAGCCTGCGCGAATTCGGCGCCAGCCGGTTTTCGACTCGACGCTGGATTGAAGGTCTGGAATTCACCAAAGCTCCTCAAGGTCTCGGCGCCGTGCGGTCCATCACCATTCCGCCGGGCCCGCAAACCTATTTTCAAGTGCACTACAGCTATGACCCGGCCATCGGACGGTGGCGTCGCTCGCTGGCCGGCGCTCCGGACATCGACGCGGCAAACGATGAGCCGATCACCGTCGCCAACGTGGTGATTCAGCACGTGGATATCCGGGTCACGGCCTTTATCGAGGACTCGCTCGGGAATCTCTCGCTGGCGATTCCCACCACCGGGTCGGGCCCGGTAACCGTGTTTCGCGATGGATTGCGAATCCAGGGCACGTGGGAACGGCCCAATGCCAAGGCGGTCACGCGCTTCAAGACGGCGCGCGGAACCCCGTTGGAGTTGCGCCCCGGCCACACCTGGGTCCACCTGCTCGACACCGACCAGCCCGTCGACAGCGGCTGACCTGCACCGCGGTGTTCTTCGCCGGTGGCGTACGCTAGCGGCGCCCATCGTAGGCCGGAGCCCGTCATGACCACCGAGCGCGTCGTTCTCGTCCCCGAGCCGCAGCACAAGATGCTCTTGCAGCATCGCCAGGTCGTCGAGGAGGCAGGCGGCACGATCCGGCACGCCGACCTGCATGACACCGCGGTTCGCCGCGACGCCCTGCCGGACGCGACCGTCGTCGTGGTGCAGGGACACGAAATGGTCGACGCGGACTTCGCCGCCGGAGCGGCCTTGCATGCCGTGTGCTGCTGGTCGGACGGCGTGGACACGGTGGATCTGGATGCGGCCACGCGGCACGGCGTGCCGGTTGGCAACGTTCCCGACCTCTGCATCGACGAAGTGGCCGACCACGCCCTCATGCTTCTGCTCGCCTGCTACCGGCGGCTCGGCTTCGCCTACCGCCAGATTCACGAGCGCCTGCCCCTCTCGCGCTACGACATTTGCGACGCCGCGGACCCGTGGCCCCGGCTGCGCGGGCTCACCCTGGGCTTGCTTGCGTTCGGCAACATCGCGCAGGCCATGGCGCTGCGGTGCCAGGTGCTGGGCATGAAGGTCATCGCCTGCGATCCCTACATCGATTCCAGCATCATGCGCGAAATGGATGTCGAGCCCGTCGACTTTGACGACCTGCTGCGCCGCTCCGACTACCTTTCCGTCCACGCGCCGCTCAACCCGAGTACGCACCACCTGCTTGACGCGGACGCCCTGTCGAAGATGAAGTCGAGCGCGTTTCTCATCAACACCGCGCGGGGGCCGATCGTCGACGAGGCGGCGCTGATTGCGGCACTCCGGGCCGGAGCAATTGCCGGCGCCGGGCTGGACGTGTTCGAGGTTGAGCCGGCCACCCACGACAACCCGCTGCTCTCGATGCCCAACGTCGTCACCACGCCGCACCACGCCGGCGAGTCCGACGAGATGCACGCCTTCGGTCCGGAGGCGGCCATGAAGGACGTGGCCCACGTGCTGCGCGGCAATCCGCCGCGGTCTATTCAGAACCCGGCCGTCCTTCGTCAAGGCGGCGCCTAGATTCGCGCGATGGGTGGCGCACGCGTCCGGCGATTGGCGTAGCCCAGTGTCCGTGCGGGTCACCGGATGGGGCGGCATCGGCGAGATCGGCGGCAACAAGCTGTTGCTGGAGGACGACGACTGGCAGGTGCTGCTCGACTTTGGAAAGTCGTTCGGCGCCCATGCGAGCTACTTCGAGGAATTCCTGACCCCACGCACCACGACCGGCGCGTTCGACTTTCTGCGAACCGGGCTGCTTCCGCCGCTGGAGGGCCTGTATCGGCCGGATCTCGAGTTGTTGCCGGAGGTCAGGGCCTTCTGGACCCACGCGAGGAACCAGTCCGGTTACCGGAACGACGTGCGACCGCGCGCGGTGCTGCTGTCACACGCGCATCAAGACCATCACGGGCACCTGTCGTTTCTGAATACCGGCATCCCAATCGTCAGCAGTGCCGTCACCGCGCTGATCGTGAAAGGAATGCAGGACTGCGGCCAGCCAAGTCTGGAAAACGAAACCGTCATCGTCCGGCCCCGCGTCGCCAACGGCACGGTCCTCGAAACCGAGCGGGCATCCGGCGACCAGCGATCCTGGCGCCTCGTCGATGGGCACGCCTGGACCGAAGCGGCCGAGGGTTTCTGGCAGACGCCCCATTTCAACAAGCAGACGGCAGGTTGGACGTTGCGCGGCACGGGGCCGTTCAGCGGAGCAATTGACGGTCGTGGCGTCCGCGCTTTTCCGGTTGACCATTCGATACCCGGCGGGCATGGCTTCGCCGTTGAGACGTCGGTCGGCTGGATCGCGTATTCGGGGGACATCCGCATGCACGGTCATGGCGGAGACCTCACCCGACAGTTCGCCCGCGAACTGCAGGACCTCGACCTGGCGCTGCTGATCTGTGAGGGAACCCAAGCCTCGTCCGAAGGTCCCGCCGCCACCGAAGAGGGAGTTCGACAGAGCGTGCACGAGGCCGTCGCCAGAGCCGATGGGCTGGTCGTGGGCGACTTCAGCCCGCGCAACTTCGAGCGGCTGGACACGTTCCTGGATGCGGCGCGGCACGCCGGGCGGCAGCTCGTGGTGCTGGAGAAAGACGCGTTTCTTTTGCACGCGCTCGCCACGGCCGACACCGCGACGCCGCTGCCGGATCCCGCGCAGGGCCCCCTGGTCTACCGCGAGCGGCGCGAGAGTCGCCGAGCCTGGAGCCAGCTCGTGGCCGAGACCTACGGCAACGCCATGGTCGATCCAGACGAGATTGCCCGCTCGCCCGGCGAATTCGTCCTGGCGGTGAGCTTCTACGACGTGCTGCGGCTGCTGGATGTCGATGCCGGCGGCGGCACCTGGATCTACTCCACCAGCGAGCCGTACAACGAGGAGCAGGTCATGGACATCAACCGGCTCCGGCAGTGGGTGGACCTATTGCAGATGGAGATGCTGGGACTCGGCGACGATCCCCGCCAGGAGCGCTTTCACGCCTCGGGGCACGCCTCGGGACCCGACCTGCTTGAGTTCATCCAAATCGCCCAGCCGCGCCGCTTGATGCCGATCCATCTTGAATCGGGCGGCTTGGACTTCTACCGCAAGCACGTGCCGGCCATGGGGATCGAGCTTGCCGAACCGGCGTGGGGGCAGGCGGTCGAGGTGCAGCCGTAGCGACTTGAGCGCCCCAGAGAGGCGAGGCGCCGAAATGTGCCCTGCCGACTCTGCCTGCCCGCGTCGCCGAGCGCGAGTCGCTTGCAATCAGGCCCGAGGTCGGGTCCGAACACCCGCTCTCCTTGCAGATCAGAGGCTAGCCTCGGCCCATTGAACCACCGCTTCCGCGATTCCCAGCGATTCCTCATACTCCTGTTCAGAAACGGGCTGGGCGATGCTGGGATACCGGGTGGCTGTTGCGAATGGGTTCAGCTTCTCGGCTTGCCGGATCGCTTCCGGCACATCTTGGCCAGCATCCTCGAGCAAGGTCAGCAAGAGACCGAGGTCATGCACGTAGGGAAAATCGACGCCCCGCGCGAGCAACAGAGCCTTGACTGCCTTCTCGGCCGCCTGCTGGGCATCGAAGCACAGATCTTCGAGGTAGACACCCGGTGCGCTATTCGCGGCCTTGGAAAGATTGCTGCGGGCGCGGTTTAGCCATTCCCGAGGATCGTCAGGCGGGTATCGCCTATGCAGCTTCATAGACCACGGTGCCCTCCCGCAGGGCAGGCTTGATCACCAGCGCATGGCTGTCCCTGTAACGCTCGACATTCGCCGGAGCGACGACTGTCGCATCAACGGCAACGCGAACCCCGCGAAGGTTTCGGTAGATGCGCGCGGCGAGGTCGCGCTCGTCGTCGGCATCCTTGACCACCAGCAAATCAACATCACTGTTGCGCCCCATCTCACCGCGGGCCGCCGAACCAAAGAGGATGACCCTCTCCGGATGGGCGACCTCGACCACACGCCGCACGATTTCGTCGAGGGTGTCGTGGTCAAGCCCCTGATTCTTCATGCGTGGCTCGCTCTGGCAAAGGCCGGCACAGCACCTTGAACATCATACGGGCGGCAGACCGATTGAGTCCTTGGGCCCGAAACGCCGCACGTCACCCCGTTGATGGGCGACCCATTGGCGGGGTTGTCGCCGTCCGAGCCGCGGCAAAACGTATTGACGCGGCCAAGACCACCGGCGACCATCAAGCGCGCTAGTCGCCCGCTTCAGATTTGGTATCGATGGCTCGCAGGATCGTCGACCTCACCCAGCCACTTGCTCCCGACGGAGCCGATGAGTCGTTCAGCGTTCGCGAATACGAGCGGCCGCGCAGCGGCCATGGCGTGTTCCATCGGGTTGACATGGAGACCACGGTCGGCACGCACGTGGTCACGTCACGGCGCTATCTGGCGTCAGGCTATTCGCTGTCCGAGGCCCCGATCGACCGATTTTTCGGCGAGGGCGTGGTGGTGCGGCTGGCTGCGTCGAACGGCGCCACCGAGATCACCCAGATGGATTTGGACGAGGCGGCGGGGGATCGCCTGCGCCGCGACGACATTGCGGTCTTGGCGCTGGCGCCCGAGGCCTCCGGCGGCGCCAGGCTCTCGGTCTTTGCCTCGCAGTGGCTATGGGACAAAGGCGTCAAGATGCTGGTGCTTGATCAGCGCATCGCCATCGGCTCGTCTCCGTCGTGGAACGAGGAGCGCACGGTGCTCACGTCGCTGTTCGCCAACGAGATTCCGGTCGTGCGTGGCGCCACGAACACCGACCAGCTCAGCGACGAGCGCTTCGCGGTGATGGCGCTGCCCATGCGAATCGAGGGCGTGGAGGCCTGGCCGGTTCGCGTGGTGGCCCTGGATCCGGGCGAGCCGCCGAGCGAGGAACCGCCGCCAACCCCAGCCCCCGCCGACGAAGCCGTCGCAGCCGCACCGGACGCGGAGTCTGGGGAGTCCGGCGCCGCCGACACGTCAGCCGCGGCGCCGACCGACGCATCGGACGCCGAGAGCTCCAACGGCGACGAGCCGCGCGAAGAGGCGGCAGTCGCCGGGGCGGAGGCGACGGCCACGGAGGCGACGGCCACGGGCGAGGCCGAGCAAGCGCAGGATTCACCGCCTGCCGAGAAGCAAACCGCCGAAGCGACCGATGTCGAGCCCGTGTCGGCGGAGGCGTCGGCCTCGGATGCTGAAGGCGATACCGCCGGTACCGAAGATGGCGACGAATCGGCACCCGAAGTGACCGATGCCAAGGCCGCCGACGAGGTCAGCGACGCGGAATCAGAATCGTCTCGCCAATCTGGATAGTCCACGGCTCGTCGATCCCGTTGACCGCGGCGATCTCTTCGAATGAAAATCCAAATCGACTCGCGATACCGGCCAGCGTGTCGCCAGGCTCGACGATGTACCCGATATAGCGCGCGGGGCGCTCTGTGCGCACCGGCACGACCGTGGGCGTCGGCACCGTGGTCACCCTTAGCTCGGGCAGCGGCAGATTGACGTTGGCAGCGGGCGGAGTGACCACCGAGAGCCTGGGGCCCGTCACGGTGGGCGTTTGCGCCGGCGACGCGGCGGTTGGCTGCAGGATGTCGGGAATCTCACCGCGAGCGCGCAGCACGTTGTCCGCCACCACGATGAACACCACCGCAGCCACGATCAGGACTGCCGCCACCACGATGACCAGCGTGCTTGCCGCGCTGGCTTCGGGAGCGTCTGCCGGAGACGGCGCGGCCGCCCGACTGCCGTCGCCTACGTCGCGATCCATGTTGGGCAGAGACACCTCGGCCGAATCTACCAGGGGGAGGTGGCGTGCGATGGACGGGAGCGAATCCCCGGCAGTATGCGGCGGCCGAACTGCTTGGGGTGAGCGAGGGGACTTGAACCCCCAGCCTTCTGGGCCACAACCAGACGCTCTAACCTAATTGAGCTACGCCCACCATGCGATGCCAAATTCTATAACGACGATCTGGTCCTGAATCCGTTGGGCGCGGCATCGGTGCGATGTACAATGCCTCAATGTTGAGTGGTCTTGTGCCGCGTTGGGAACGAGCGCACGTTTGCCCGTGCGCCTGACGCGGCTGAACGTCGCTGGTACCGCACCCCGATCGACAGTCGATCGGGGTGCTTTGCGTTCCGGGGAAACTCCGGACAGGGAGGTTACGGCGTGAGCGTTGAGTCAGATCCGCTGCGGACCGAAGAGCTGCACTCGGTGGGCAATCGGACGATCGTCGAAGGCCTGACCTTTGACGACGTTCTGCTGGTCCCGGGTCGATCCGAGGTTCTTCCAACCGATGTATCAACGCGCACGCGCATCACCCCGCGAATCACGCTCAATGTTCCCCTGGTTTCGGCGGCGATGGACACCGTCACAGAGGCCCGCATGGCCATTACCCTGGCGCGAGCCGGCGGGATTGGCGTGATCCACCGCAACCTGGGGCCCGAGGATCAGGCGCTCGAAGTCGACAAGGTCAAGCGCTCACAGTCCGGAATGATCGTCGACCCCATCACCTTGCCGCCGACGGCCACCGTGGGCGAGGCCAACGAGGTCATGGCGCGGTACCGCATCTCGGGCGTGCCGATTACCGACTCGCGCGGGCAACTGGTCGGCATTCTCACCAACCGCGATCTGCGCTTTTGCCGCGACGACACGATGCAGGTCGCCGACTTGATGACGACGGAGCGCCTGGTCACCGCACCGGTCGGCACCACGCTCGAACAGGCCGAGAAGCTGCTGCATCAGCACCGGATCGAGAAGCTCCCGGTCGTGGACGACGGCGGCCAGCTGCGCGGACTCATCACGGTCAAGGACATCGCCAAACGCGAGGAGTTTCCCGGCGCGGTCTATGACGCGTCCGGACGATTGGTGGTGGCCGGCGCGATCGGCACTCACAAGGAAGGCTTGCCGCGCGCCCGCGAGTTGGTGGCGGCGGGGGCCGACGCCGTGGTCGTGGACTCCGCGCACGGACACCACAGCGCCGTCATCGACACGGTGCGCCGCGTCAAGGAGGCGCTGGACGTGGACGTCATCGCGGGCAACGTGGCAACCGCGGCGGGCGCCAGCGCGCTGATCCAGGCAGGCGCCGACTGCGTCAAGGTCGGCATCGGCCCCGCGGCCATCTGCACCACGCGCATCGTGGCGGGTGTTGGCGTACCCCAGCTCACGGCCATTTCCGACTGCCTCGGTCCGTGCAGCGAGCACGGCGTGCCGCTCATCGCCGATGGCGGGGTGCGCTATTCGGGCGACATTGCCAAGGCGATTGGCGCGGGAGCGGCCGCGGCCATGATCGGCAACATGTTCGCCGGCACGGACGACAGCCCGGGCGAGATCGTCTACCGCCAGGGCGAGCGGTTCAAGGAATACCGCGGCATGGGCTCGATCGGCGCCATGATGGAGCGCGCGGGTTCGTCTCGCGACCGGTACGGTCAGCACCAGGTCCATGACGCCGCCAAGCTGGTCGCCGAAGGCGTGGAAGCCCAGACGCCCTACCGGGGTCCCACGGTGAACATGATCAATCAGCTTGTTGGCGGCCTCCGATCGGCTATGGGATACGTCGGCGCGGCCGACATCCGGGAGTTGCAGACCAAGGGCCGATTCGTCCGTGCTTCCCGTGCCAGCGTCGATGAAGGGCACCCCCACGATGTCGTGCTCATCAAAGAGGCGCCCAACTACCACGCGCCGCGCTAGCCGGCGCGCTCGCGCACGGGATCGACACCTGAGGCACGCCGCGCCGGCACGGGGCCGCTGCGCGCGCCGCTTCGGCACGCGTCGATGAGCTTGATCCTGGGCGTGGACACGGGCGGAACGTTCACCGACGCCGTCCTGCTCGACGCGGAATCCGGTTCGGTCAAGGCCGCGCACAAGGCGCTCACCACCCACGACAACCTCGCCGTCGGGATCGAGGCCGCGCTGGATGGATTGCCCACCAGTGTCTGGCCGCACGTGCATCGAGCGGCCCTGTCCACCACGCTGGCGACCAATGCCGCGTTGGAGGGCTTGGGCAGCCGCGTCGGCTGCATCCTCATCGGATACGACCCCGGCGTGATGCGGCACTACCGCCTGGACCGCCATATTCGCGCCTCCGCGGTTGCGCACGTGGAAGGACGCCACGACATCTTCGGCGAGGAGGTGACGCCGCTCGACGAGGACGGTTTGCGCGACGCGGTGGAGCGCCTGGCGCCCGAAGTCGAGGCGCTGGCCGTTACCAGCTACCTGGCCCCCCGCAATCCCGATCACGAGCAGCGCGCGGTGCGTGTGGCGCGCGAGCTCACCAGCCTGCCAGTCGTGGCCGGCGGCGCCCTCAGCGCACAGCTCAACTCCATTCGCCGCGGCACGACGGCAACGCTCAACGCCAAGCTGCTGGCCGTGACCAGCGAACTGCTCCGCACGCTGGAGCACGCGGTCGGGCGGCGCGGCGTGAGCCCCGCGCCAATGGTCGTGCGTGGCGACGCCACCCTGATGTCGCTGCACCTGGCGCGCGAACGCCCCATCGACACCCTATTTTCCGGTCCCGCCGCCAGTGCCGTCGGCGGCGCGCGTCTTGCCGGCATCGACCAGGCGGTCGTGGTTGACATGGGCGGCACGTCCACCGACGTTGGAATCCTCGACGGCGGGCGCCCGACCCTCAGCAAGCGGGGAGCACTGCTCGCCGGCTGGCGCACGGCCGTGCGCGCGGCCGCCGTGCGCTCGGCAGCGATCGGCGGCGACAGCCGCGTGCGGGCCGACCCACTCGATCTCGTCATCGGCCCCGAGCGCGTCGTGCCGCTGTCACGCGCCGCCGGCGAGTCGCCCGAAGTCCGCAACCGCCTGGCTGAGCTTGACGCGCAACGCCATTCGCATCGGCTGGTCCCGGTGTGGGAGTTCTTTACCCTGGGCCGACCTCGCGCCGACGAGGTGGTATCGACCGGCGAGCAGCGCGTGCTGGAGGCGCTCGAGCAGGGTCCGCTTGACGTGCTCACGCTCGCCAAGCAGGCTGGCGCCGCCGACGCCCGCCTGCTCCCCATCGACGGCTTGATTGCACGCCGGCTGGTCACACGCATCGGGCTCACGCCAACCGACCTGCTGCACGTGCGCGGCGAGTACACCGAGTTCGATGTCGAGGCGGCGACCCTCGCCAGCCGCATTGCCGCACGCGAGAGCCGCACCGAGCAAGACGCGTTTGTGGCCCGCGCCCACGAAGCCGTGGTTCGCTCGCTGTGCGTGGCCACCCTGCGCCGCGCCATCGCCTCGGGGCGGCCCGATCTCGCCGAGTCAGACGAGAAGCTGGGCGCGTACTTGCTCGATGCCAGCGCGTCGCCGTCCAGCCGCGTCGGGCCGCTGGACGTTGGATTGGGCCTCACGCTGCCGCTGATCGCGCTCGGCGCCGCGGGAGCCGCCTGGCTTCCCCAGGTGGCCAGCCGTCTTCGCACCGAGGTCGTCGTTCCCAATCACGCGGCCGTCGCGAGCGCGGTTGGCGCCGCGTCAACCCGCATCGCGCAAGAGATCGAAGTGCTGCTGCGGCCCCAGTACTTGCGCCGCGGCGGTGTGATCGACTACGCCGTCCATAGCCCCGAGGGACGCGCAATGTTCGCCTCGGAGTCCCAGGCCCGCGAGCATGCGCTCGCCATCGGCCCCCGCCTGGCCGCGGAGGCCGCGACCGCAGCCGGCGCGCCGTCTCTCACTGTTGACGTCGATGAACATACCTGGAGTCTCGACCAGGACGACCCCGAAGCGCCGGCCCAGCTCATGGAAACCCGCTTCCGGTTCACAGCCACGGAGGCTGGCGCCGCCTAGCCAACCTCAATCGGCCCGCTCGCCTATAATTGACGCTGTCACCGCGCAGCGCACCATGCCAGCCCGGCTGCGGCTTTGGGGGAGGCGAACGAAGCCTATGGCGACCAAGTTCTTGACCGAGGAAGGACGTCTGCGCCTTGAAGCCGAGCTTCACGAGTTGAAGACGGTGAAACGCCCGGAAATCATCCGGCGCATCCACGAGGCCAAGGAATTCGGCGAACTGAGCGAGGGTAACGAGCCGGACGAAGTCAAGAACGATCAGGCGTTCACCGAAGGCCGCATCATGATGCTGGAGCGGCTGCTGCGCGACGCCATCATCGTCAGCGAGCATTCGTCCGACACTGTCAGCATCGGCGCGACTGTCAGCGTCCGTGATGACGGAGCGGGCCAGCGTGAGTTCACCATCGTCGGGACCGAGGAAATCGACCTCGCCACCGGCAAGATTTCGAACGAATCGCCGCTGGGCATCGCACTTGTCGGGCGCAAGGTCGGCGAGCATGTGACCGTGGAGACGCCCGCAGGCACGCGCGCCTACGAGATCACAGGAATCACCTGATCGCGGAGCCAGCGCCGGGCGACCGCCTCTACGAGGCGCGGCTCGCCAAGCTGAACCGCATGGCCGAGGCGGGCGATCCGGTGTTTCCCTCCCGCGTGCCACGCTCGCACCGCGCGGCCGACGCGCGCTCGCTGGTCGACGATCCAAGCAGCCCCGAGGTCGACGTCGCCGGGCGCGTGATGTCGCTGCGGCGAATGGGCAAGACGAGCTTTGCCGCGGTGCGCGACGGCTCGGGTGAGCTCCAGCTCTTCCTGAACGCCGGCGAGCTGGGCGCGGACGTCTATCGGCACATCCTCGACGTGCTCGACGTGGGCGACATCGTGTCGGCCGGCGGACCGATGTTTCGCACGCGCGCCGGCGAGCCGTCGGTGCGCGTGCAGCGGCTGACGGTCGCCGTGAAGGCCCTCCGGCCCCTGCCCGAGAAGTGGCGCGGCCTGCAGGACCCGGAATCGCGGTACCGCCAGCGCTATCTCGACGTCATTGCCAACCAGGACGTGCGCGAGCGATTCGAGGCGCGGACGAGGATCGTCAGCACGATTCGCGGCGTGCTCGACGCGCAGGGGTATATGGAGGTGGAAACACCGTCGCTGCAACCCCTCTACGGCGGCGGCAGTGCCGTGCCGTTCACCACCCACTACGAGGCCCTGGGACGCGACTTCTACCTGCGTATCGCCGACGAGCTATATCTCAAGCGCCTGCTGGTCGCCGGCTACGAGCGCGTGTATGAGATCTGCAAGGACTATCGCAACGAGGGCATTGACCGCACCCACTGCCCGGAGTTCACCATGCTCGAGGCCTACCAGGCCTTCGCCGACCTCAGCGACATGCTCCGGCTCACGGAGGCGCTGGTGGTGGAGGCGGCAACGGCCGTCGCGGGTGACACCCGCGTCGCCCACGGCGAGACGACGCTCGACTTCACGCCGCCCTGGCGGCAAGTGACCTACCGCGACGCCCTGCTCGAGGCCGTGGGAATCGACCTCGACGACGAGCAATTGAGCGACGAGGAGATCCGCGAGGCGGCCGTCGGCCGCGGCGTGGCGCTCGAGGCCGGCGCGGCGCGCGCGCGCATGCTCGATGAAATCACGAAAACCTGCGTGGAACCCACGTTCGTGCAACCGACCTTTCTCACCCGCTACCCGGCCGAGACCACGCCCCTGGCCAAGCGCGCGCCGGACGATCCACGTTATGTCGAGCGATTCGAGCCGTTCGTCCTGGGCATGGAGTTGGGCAACGGCTACACCGAGCTGAACGATCCCATCGACCAGCGCCGCCGCCTGAGCGAGCAGGCCGACGACGATGCCGAATCGCATCCGGTTGACGAAGATTTCATCCGCGCGCTGGAGCACGGCATGCCGCCCGCGGGCGGCATGGGTCTCGGTATCGACCGGCTGACCATGGTGCTCACGGACGCGCCCAACATCCGCGACGTCATCCTGTTCCCCCAACTGCGAACGCCTGCGTAGAATCGGGGACAGAACCACTCGGCCCGCGGTGTGCCGGCCGTTGCGATTCGCTACGTTGCTCCCACATGCTTCCCCTGCGATTCATTCGTGAGAACGCGGACTTCGTGCGCGCCGGGCTGAGCGCCCGGGGCGACGACGCGCCGCTGGAAGAGTTGTTGGAGCTTGACCGGAATCGGCGCGCGCTACTTGTCGACGTGGAAGGTTGGCGGGCCGAACGCAAGCGCGTCTCCCGAGCCATCGGCGCCGCGTCCGATCCCTCCGAGCGCGAGGCACTGATTGCCCAAACGCGGGCGTTATCGAAGGACCTTGATGAATCGGAGCCGAAGCTGGGGCAAATCGAGGATGAACTCGATCGTCTCCTCGAGGACTTTCCCGCGTTGCCGCATGCGTCCGTTCCGGCCGGGCAAGACTCCGGAGACAATCCCGTAGTGGCGAGCCACGGCACTCCGCCGGCCTTCGAATTCGAGCCGCGTCCACATTGGGAGATCGGTGAGACGCTGGGCGTGCTCGATTTTCCGCGCGCGGCCAAGATCGCCGGATCAGGATTCTGGCTATTTCGTGCCGGCGGGGCGCGCCTGCAGCGCGCCCTGGTCGCCTGGGCGATTGACTTTCAAGTTCGCGAGCATGGCTACGTTGAAGTGCTGCCTCCAGCACTGGTGACAAGCCGGGGCATGGCCGACTCGGGCAAGCTGCCGAAGTTTGCCGACGATTCCTATGGGTTGCCCGCCGACGACCTCTGGCTCAATCCGACGGCCGAAGTGCCGCTCACGGCCATGCACCGTGACGAGGTCTTGGACGGCGGCGC